>PWHO01000303.1 GCA_003555385.1 Bacteroidales bacterium | reverse complement strand
GGCGGTTCCACATATTCAATGATGATGGAATCGGAAGGAATCAGGGTGGTGGCAAAGTACAAATCATCCTGGTTGTTGCGGTGGGTAAATGCACCCAGAATATGCGAACGACCGGTATCATACACATAGAGGGAGGCTCCCTCAGGGAGCTTGTATTCATCAAAAGTCAGGTTGAGACTATAGGCCCCGGGTGAGGCAATCCCCAGCCTCCACATCCTGGTGCCGTCGGGAAGTTCATCCCACTTTCCGGAGTTTCCCGGATGAAGGTCCACGGGAATGTTTTCACCGAACCGCCAGGGGATATCCACAATGGTATCCAGCACCATGTCTTCAGCCACCAGCGACTCCGTATCTACGGGTGGCATCTCTGCAAATGGCATTGCAGACCGGGTCAACGGGAGGTCAAACCCCGGGGGTACACCGGGCTCACTGATCTGTGCCACAGCCGGAACTCCGGTGAAGAAAGCCAGTAATAGTATCCCCAGAAAAACTCTGTTCATCAGGACGGCAAATTATAAACACCCCTCATGTGTTACAGGGGCAACATTCAACCCACAAAGTTAAGCACTTATGACAAACGGGAGACCCTGTTTTTTATTCAAACCTAAATCAGAGAATCTGGTTTAATGCAGTGCCCGGAAAAAGTAGCAGGTTCACCGATGTATGAAAAAACATGTCGGCCAATTATGGGTAGCATGTCGGCCAATTATGGGTAAATATGTCGGCTAATTGAATATAAGGGAAGATTGCGCAACATGCAAGGGGTACAACCGTCTTACCTGTTGCTCTTTGATCAGCAGCCGCCGGATCTCCCTTGCAGGTTTTAAAATGGTCAGCGTGCGTTTAAGCTCCACCTTACCCGCCTTTTCCGCTTTTTTGTCATTCAGGGCAACCACTTCGAATAATTCTACCACAAAGTTGCTTCCACGCATTCCGGTAATAAAACCCGGCACATCCCGTCGCACCGTAACCAATTCCCATTCCCCGTTTTCGTCCGGCACCCGGTGTTGCAGGTCGATCAGCACCAATTGCCCTTTGCGGAATATTTTTCTGTAGTACTGACACTTATGGATTAGCTTCAGCTTGCTTTTTCGTTTGGGAACCAGTTTATAAAAAGTTTCTTTGTAATAACATGTGGGAAACTCACCATAAGGACATTTCTTGCAAACCGAATTATTGAAATATATTCTCATTGAAACAATATTTATATATGGCCAAATATAAGAATAAATCATATAAACAAACGTTTTTTTTATATATTACTGGTCAAAATACATATAAGGCTCGTATTAAATTGATGTAACCTCCATGTTTTCAGCAAAATGACATACATAAAATTTTTTGTACCTTTAATTGGAACCTCAAAAACAGAATCTTATGAAATCTTTACTTTTAATATCGACCGTTATCCTTTGGTTTGGATGCTCCAACAGCAATTCCAGCCAAACATCCCCTTACATATCCTCTGAAGAGATTAATTTTCAGGTAGACACCCTGGCAACAGGGCTCGAACACCCGTGGGGCATGGCATTTCTTCCTGACAGCAGAATTTTGATCGCCGAACGCCCCGGCAGTTTGCGGATATGGGAAGAAGGACAGCTGCTGGAATCACCCGTTACCGGGCTGCCGGAGATATGGGTCAGGGGGCAGGGAGGCTTACTCGACGTGGAACTCCACCCCGACTACGAAAACAACCAGCTGATATACCTTGCATTCTCAAAACAGGGGGATGACGGGGGTAGTACAGCCATAGCACGCGGGCGTCTGGTTGGCAATGAGCTGCAGAACACCGAGGTCATATTTCACGCCAGCCCGCACACCAGCGCCGGGCAGCACTTTGGCACCCGCATTGTTTTTGATGATCAGGGCTACCTTTATACCACATTGGGTGATCGCGGCAATATGCAAACCGCCCAGGATCTGCTCAGTCATAACGGCACCATCATCCGGTTGTATGATGATGGGACTGCACCCGCCGACAACCCCTTTGCCGGCGATCAGGAAGGTCTTCCTGAGATCTGGTCTTACGGGCACAGAAACATCCAGGGAATGAAACTGCACCCGGTTACAAGAGAATTGTGGGCCGTTGAGCACGGGCCCAAAGGCGGTGATGAAATTAACCGCATACACAAAGGGGGAAACTATGGGTGGCCGGAGGTAACCCATGGTGTTAATTATGACGGAACTGTTATCACGCCGGACACCACCAAGCCCGGAATGATCGACCCCATCCTTCACTGGACGCCATCCATCGCACCATGCGGAATGGACTTTGTTGACAGCGACCTTTACCCGGGGTGGGAAGGCAATATGATGGTGGGGGCCCTCGCGAACCAGCATATCCACAGGGTGGTTTTCAGTGATACCACCGTAGTGCATACGGAAAAATTGCTGGAAGGGATGGCCCGGTTCAGAACCGTGGAACAGGGCCCGGATGGATACCTGTACGTGCTGACGGAAAGTCCCGGGCTGTTTTTCCGGATCGTGCCCCGGTAAGCTTTTTTTCCGGATCGTCCCCCGGTAAGTTGTACCGGGGAGCTTTGGTTTTAACCAAACGGCATGGATACTTCGTTAAATATCACCCTTCTTACGAATATTTTTTATAATTTTGCGGCTTAAAAATCAAATTATTTCCCTGAAACACAAAGGGAAACGAAACTTGTTTTATACAATGCCAAAATACACCGAATACAAATCACTGGATCTGCCCCTCATAGGTAAAGAAGTCCGTGCTTTCTGGGAGGAGAACAATACCTTTGAACAAAGCCTCAAAATCCGCGAAGACGCACAACCCTGGGTGTTCTACGAAGGGCCCCCTTCTGCCAACGGACTTCCCGGCATCCACCATGTGATGGCCCGCGCCATCAAGGACATCTTTTGCCGTTACCGGACACAAAAGGGCTATTATGTAAACCGTAAAGCCGGGTGGGACACCCACGGCCTGCCGGTGGAGATCGGTGTGGAGAAAATGCTTGGCATTACCAAGGAAGATATCGGGAAAAGCATTTCCATTGAAGATTATAACAAAGCATGCCGGAAGGATGTAATGAAATACAAGGACACCTGGGATGAGCTGACCCGCCTCATGGGTTATTGGGTTGACCTAAGTGATCCGTACATTACCTTCGAGAACAAATACATCGAAACAGTCTGGCACCTTTTGAGCAGGCTGCATGAAAAAGGATTGCTGTACAAAGGATACAGCATCCAGCCATACTCTCCGGCCGCAGGAACCGGGCTGAGCACCCACGAACTGAACCAGCCCGGCTGTTACCGCAATGTTAAAGACAACTCCTTAACCGCTCAATTCAAGGTGGAGAGAAACAGCACCTCAGAATTCCTTTTTGACCAGGGCGAGGATGAGGTATTCCTGCTGGCATGGACCACCACACCCTGGACCCTTCCCAGCAACACCGGGCTGGCCGTAGGCAGCAAAATCGATTATGTGAAAGTGCGCACTTACAATGCCTATACCCACGAGCCGATCACCGTTGTGCTGGCCAAAGAGCTGATGGATAATATCTTCAACCCCAAAAACGCCGGGCTGAACCT
>PWHO01000167.1 GCA_003555385.1 Bacteroidales bacterium | reverse complement strand
TGAGGAGCGCCGGGCTATGGCAGTTGCCGCCGAACAGGAAATGAAGGCCAAGGCACAGGAAGCCAGGGCCAAGGTGATCCAGGAAGAAGCAGAAATTCCCAAGGCCATATCCGAATCCTTCAGAAGCGGAAACCTTGGTATCATGGATTATTATCGCATGCAAAACATCCAGGCAGACACTTCCATGAGGGAGCAGATCAGCAAACCGGGAAGCAGTAAGTCTTCCGGAAAGTCTGATTCTGATGAAGGACCAATCAAATAAGGAATCTTTCATCGCCTGAAAAGCAACAGGCCATCTGTCAGAGGCAGATGGCCTGTTTTGTATTTGTGAATTACATGGTTGTCTGTAGGATTACCACTATCTTTGTGTTGATCAAGGTATTTATGATTTAGAATATCCGGCTGAAAGGCGATGAATATAAACTTTCTTTTTGATTACCCATCCTGGCTGATACTGGTGTGCGTCCTTGCCGGGCTCACGTATGCTGCCCTGCTTTACTACAGGAACCGGCAGACTCCTTTCAGTCCCCTGACGACCCGGGCACTGGCACTTATCCGCTTTGTATCGGCAACCTTGCTGGCACTGTTGCTTCTTGCTCCCTTTGTGCAGCGGGTCACACAGGATGTAGAGGAGCCCATTGTCATTCTCCTGCAAGACAACTCTTCTTCTCTTTTATTTGCTGAAGATTCTGTGTTTTATCATGAAAACTATATACCCGATATGATGGAATTTATGGAGATGATGTCTGACAAGCATCAGCCTGTCCTTTATACATTCGGGGAAGAGTTCAGGGAAGCCGGAATGATTGATTTTTCCGAGCGGGTAACAAATATGTCGGAGGCATTTCGTGAGATGGAAGCGCGCTACTCCAACAGGAATATCGGCGCGGTGATTATGGCGGGTGATGGATTGTACAATCGGGGGGTCAATCCTGTATATGTAGCGGCAAATCTTCCTTACCCGGTCTATACAATGGCACTGGGTGACACCCTGCCCAGACGTGATGTAATCCTGAAAGGGGTTAATCACAACCAGATCACCTATCTGGGGAACGAGTTTCCCGTTGAGGTTGAGGTGGAAGCCCTTGAAAGTGAGGGACAGTCAAGCCGCCTGATTATCAGCCGTGACGGAGAAGAACTGTATTCCGAGAGCATTCGTTTTACTTCGGACCACCATACCGAAACAATCAGCCTGCACCTGGAAGCGGATCAGACCGGGATGCAGCAGTATGAAGCGTTCCTGTCACCGGTTGAAGGTGAAGTAACCCTGGATAACAATCGTCAAAGTTTCTTTATTGATGTGATTGACGGGCGTCGGCAGGTGCTCATACTGGCGGCTGCTCCCCCCCCGGATGCAGGAGCTATAAAGGAGTCATTGCTTCACAACGATCATTATGAAGCCGAAGTGTTTATGGCAGGTGATTTTGATGGCAGTGTCGAGGCATATGACCTGGTGATCATGCATCAGCTTCCCTCGTCCAGGCATCCCGCGACGACCGTTCTGGAACAATTTGCGGAGGCAGGAACCCCGGCATTGTTTATTATTGGAGCACATACCGACCTGGAAGCGTTTAACCGGCTTGCACACGGGCTTCAGATCCGTCCGCGATCTGAAGATATGTCTGAGTCCCATCCGGTGTTCAACCGTGGTTTTTCCCTTTTTTCGATGGGAGAGAATTCGGTCCGGCTGTTTGATCAATTTCCTCCTTTACATGCTCCTTTCGCGGAGTATCAATTGCCATCCGTTTCACAGGTGATGCTTTACCAGCGAATCGGCCAGGTAGAGACGGAGCAGCCCTTAATGATGTTTTCCAAATCAGCAGAAAGGCGTTTTGGTGTGATAACCGGGGAAGGGATCTGGAGATGGCGACTGCATGCTTTCATGCGACAGGGAAACCACCGGGCATTTGACGAGATGCTGACAAGAACGGTTCAATACCTGGCTTTGCAGGAAGACCGAAGCTTGTTCAGAGTGGATGCCCCCTCACTTGTTTATGAAAATGAGCCGGCCCGTTTCGGTGCCGAATTGTACAACCCCAGTTATGAATTGGTCAATGAACCCGAAGTTCAGCTTGTAATTACGAACGAAGAAGGGGTGGCTTTTCCTTATACCATGGGCAGAACATCCAATGCATACAGCCTTGATGCCGGAACATTCGAGCCTGGCAGCTATTCTTGGGAAGCGAGGGTTTCCCATGGCGGGGAAACCTTCATTGAGGAGGGGGTGTTTTCTGTATCTGCCCTTGACCTGGAAGGCTTGCGCACGGTGGCCGACCATCATCTGCTCTATGACCTGGCAGAAAGTACCGGGGGGGTGATGTATTATCCGGGAGAGTGGGAAGAGATGGCGGCCCACATTCTTGACCGTGACGACATAACCCCCAGGATGTTTTCACACAGGGATTTTACTGAGGTGATTGATTTGAAGTGGTTGTTTTTTGTGTTGCTCCTGTTGCTCTCCACCGAATGGTTTGTAAGGAAAAGGAGCGGTAGTTACTGACAAACTGGAAATAGTTGATTTTATGGAACAAATGATATTGTATATTATAATCGCCATCATCATACTGGATTATATTTTTGATCGTATGATGGATTACCTGAATGCCAGCCGGTTGAGCAAGACACTGCCGGAAGAGCTCAGGGGAATTTATGATGAAGAAAAATACCGCAAGTCGCAGGAGTATTCAGGGGTGAAAATGCGCTTTGGCATTATTACAAGCACCCTTTCTTTCATCTTTATTTTGCTGATGCTCACACTGGGCGGGTTCGGCTACCTTGACGGAATGGTCCGGACATATACAGAGCATCCGGTGTGGATGGCACTTTTGTTCTTCGGCATCCTGGGGCTGGCGTCGGATATTTTGTCAACACCTTTTGACATATACGGTACTTTTGTCATTGAAGAACGCTTTGGATTCAACCGTACGACCCCAAAAACTTACTTATTTGATAAGATCAAGGGATGGATGATCTCTCTCGTGATTGGCGGGGGACTTCTTGCGGTTTTTGTCTGGTTCCATGATACGGCCGGCAACCTTTTCTGGCTGTATGCCTGGATTGTGTTTACCGGGTTCAGTGTGTTCATGATGATGTTTTACAGTACCCTTATTGTCCCTTTGTTCAATAAACAAAAACCACTGGAAGAAGGTCCTTTGCGTAAGGCCATTGAAGATTTTGCTGATAAGGCCGGGTTCCGCCTGGATAATATTTTTGTGATTGATGGTTCCAAAAGAAGCTCCAAGGCCAACGCCTATTTTAGCGGACTCGGCCCGAAAAAACGCATTGTACTTTTTGACACACTGATCAAAGAACACACTACTGAAGAGCTGGTGGCTGTGCTTGCTCATGAAATCGGGCATTACAAGAAAAAGCATACCACCCGGGGTATGCTGGTATCAATACTTCATACCGGTGTAATGCTTTTCCTGCTGGGGCTTTTCATCAACCGTCCTGAATTGTCTATGGCTCTGGGTGCGCAGGAGACAAGCTTTCATTTGGGTATTCTTGCTTTCGGATTGTTGTATTCTCCCATATCCCTGATTCTCGGCATTATTGGCAACC
>PWHO01000103.1 GCA_003555385.1 Bacteroidales bacterium | reverse complement strand
GAACTCAGGGAGGTGGACAGGCCAACGGCCGAAGAAATTCGTCATTATAACTTCTCCCCTGACTCCAGGTGGATCACCTATGCCAAAAGCAGCCGCAACGGCCAGGGTGCCGTATGGGTCTACAATATTGAAGACGGCGAACCTTTCCAGCTCACGGGTGATCAATACAGTGAAAGCAATCCTGTGTTTTCCAGGGATGGAGAATATATTTTCTTTACCTCCAACCGTGATTTCAATCTCACCTTTTCTTCCTTTGAATTCAACTACCTCTACAACAGGGCAACAAGAATTTACGCCATGCACCTGACCGACAACAGCCCCAGGTTGTTTGAACCGGAAGAGACACTGGAACCCAACGGAAGCAATAACCAGGAAGATAATAACAACAATGAAGATGATATCCATGTCACGATCCAAAGAGAAGGGGCTGACAGGCGGGTGGTGGCTTTTCCCATGGGAGCCGGCAGTTATTCCGGGCTACAGGCGGTAAAAGGCGGGCTGGTCTATTTCGGTAACAGCGGTATGCGCCGCTACAACTATGTGGAGCAGGAAGATCAGTCTATCATGGACGGCATTCGCACAGGTATTGTATCTGCCGATGAAAGCAAGTTCCTTTACATGCATCAGGGGAATTACGGGGTGGCAAACCTCGCTCCGGGCAGAAGCACCGACGAAGGAAGGCTGGATCTGAGCGACATGAATATGCGCATTGAACCCCGCAAAGAGTGGGATCAGATATTTACAGACGGCTGGCGTATGTACCGTGACTTTTTCTACGTGGAAAACCTTCACGGGGTTGACTGGGACGAGTTTTATGAAAGATACTCCGCATTGCTCCCATTCCTCAATCACCGCTTTGACCTGGACTATATTTTCGGGGAGATGATTGCAGAAACAAATACCGGGCATGCCTATGTAGACTACGGTGACTTTGAACGTGTTGATCGTGTTGAAACGGGGCTTCTCGGGGCAGACCTGCGACCCGATCACGAAAACGGACGTTTTGTGATCAGCAAAATTTACGAAGGAGCAAACTGGGACAGTTCGCTGCGTTCTCCGCTCACCATGCAGGGCATTGACATCAAAGAAGGAGAGTATTTAATCGCCATAGAGGGTTACGACATCACCACAGCAAAAAACCCCTATAAATACCTGGAAAACAGGGTAGGCAAAAACACCCGCATCACGGTCAATGACCGACCGACGGCCAGCGGGGCCCGTAGTTATACCATCAAACCGATCAGCAGTGAAAATGACCTGCGGCACCTTGACTGGGTGAACACCCGTCGTGCCATGGTAGATGAAATGTCTGACGGCCGCATTGGTTATATTTATGTCCCCAATACCTCTTTCGAGGGCAATGAAGAGCTCTTCAAGGGGATGTATGCCTACCATGACAAGGAGGCACTGATCATTGACGAGCGGTTCAATGGCGGTGGTTTCATCCCCGACCGTATGGCGGAAATTCTCAACAGACAAACCCATGCCAAATGGTACCGGGCCGGACTCGAACACCCGATGCGCACGCCCGGGGTGGCACATGACGGACCGAAAGCCATGCTCATCAACCAATTCAGTTCTTCCGGCGGAGATGCTTTCCCGTATTTCTTCCGCCAGCTGGATCTTGGCACCATTATCGGCACCCGGACATGGGGCGGACTTGTCGGTATGACAGGAAATGCGGGTCTGAAAGACGGTGGGTACATCGGCGTTCCGCGTTTTGGTATTTATAATGAAGAAGGTGAATGGATCATTGAAGGAGTTGGTATTTACCCCGACATAGAAGTGGTTGATGACCCCCACAAACTGGCACGCGGGGAAGATCCTTCCCTTGAAAAGGCCATTGAGGTGCTGCTGCAGCAACTTGAAGAAGAGCCGCAGAGAAGATGGCCTGTGCCTGAGCAACCTGACAGGTCAGGATGGATTGAGATAGAAATTGAATAATCAGAAAGGATAACCGATCCCCAGGTTAAAAACCAGGTGATCCCGCCGCCAGTCACGGTCAAGCAACCGAACTTCATCGAAGTAACGACCGTTATCGGTGGCGGGGTCCGCCAGGGGGATGGCAAAGTCAAAACGAAGGATAAAGAAACCTGCATCAATACGCAAACCGGTGCCCGCTCCCAGGGCAATCTGCTTGTAAAATTGAGCAGAGTCAAATTGCCCTCCCGGCACATCCTCATCTTTATCCAGCCGCCATATATTTCCCGCATCCAAGAAAAATGCTCCTTTAAACAGGTTTGTAATATCAAAGCGGTATTCCACATTTGCTTCCAGTTTCAGGTCGCCTGTCTGATGAATGTTGTATACGCCGCCCCCCTCCGCATCTGAAGAAAAGGTTCCGGGACCCAGGGTACGCGGATGAAACGCACGGATGCTGTTGGATCCCCCTATCACGAATTGTTTTACATAAGGAAGCATTTCAGAATTCCCATATGGGAAACCGGCACCCGTAAATAACCTGAATGCCAGCCGGCTCTTTTCTCCCAGCTGATGATAATACCTGACATCCGCATCACCCCGGGTATACTGGGCAAATGACTGATTAAACAAGCTATGGCTTTCATCCTCTCCCGTGGATACACCCAACACTTTATCCAGTAAAAGATAGGCCAGGTTGCCGGATACATCCATATTCAGCTGAATATACCAGTCATTGTGGCCCGCCCCGGACTTCAGCTGAGAATTATAGACCAATCCGTATTGCCCTCCGATAATGAATTGCTCAAACAATCCCTGCCTGAGGAGGGAACCGTCCAAAATGACACCCTCCATGTCTTCATTCACATCACTCAGTGAGAAAAGGTTCAATTTGACAGGCTCCACACGAAACTGAGTCGCTTTGTCGCGGTTCCAGATATACCCGAAACCGGCCTGCAGCGTAGTCAGGTTAAAAGCGTCTGAGCGACTCAGAAAATTAATACCCGTCGAGATATTGGTTTTGGGAGACATCACCAGGCTGCTCGCTGACCAGCCGAAAGGAAATAAAAAACGGGGAAATATCAATGAGGCATCCAGTCCGAATTCCCTTGCAGAAGCGGATCGTTGCCCTCCAACCAGGGCCTCATAAGCGAAATTGGTACTGATTTTTAATGCTTCCGCACCTCCGAGAAAATTGTGGTTGGTGAATGAGGCAGAAAGACCCGGGCCGGCGAAATTATTGGATTTTGTCACCCCTTTCAACTCAGCCGACAAAGAACGGCGTTGCATGGGGGTGAGCAAAACCCGGACGTCCAGTTTATGCTGGTCATCCGACTGACGGGGGGAGAAACGCAGGTTAACAAACTGAAAGGCCCCCAGGCTGATCAGGTGATTGATGCTCCGGTTATGGTCATTATTGCGGTAAATGCTATCCCGGGCTAAAAACAAGGACCGTGTAATGGTCTCCGGTTTAAACTGCCCACGCTGATCGGTAAAGAATACCCCCTCTTCAAGTTTAAGGGTATCTGAAGCCCTGTCAGGGGCTCTGCTCATGTAGTCTGCATCAATATGGATATCTCCGATTATGTAACGACGGGGGGCAGAAGCAGGAATGTCCCTTTTGATGGTGGTATGAATATCTACCCGGCGTT
>PWHO01000192.1 GCA_003555385.1 Bacteroidales bacterium | reverse complement strand
GTCTTCCTGAAGGCAACCTGAGAAAATGCCCCGGAAAGTACCACCGGAATCAGGTCAGATGAACAAACTGAGTCCGGTTAAGCATTCCCGAATGCGACCACATAAAACGAATACCACACAAACAGATTAAATAATACGGATAGCCAAATACCAAATAATTATATGGGAATGATCATTGTTACAGGAGCTGCCGGCTTTATCGGTAGCTGCCTGCTCAGTGAGCTGAATAACAGGGGATACAATGACATTGTATTGGTCGATGATTTCTCCAGACCGGAGAAAAAGAAAAACCTGGAGGGGAAAAAATTCCTCGCCCAGGTACCACGTGACCGGTTTTTCGACTGGCTGGGAAGAAACCATTCGGAGATTTCTTTCATTTTCCACATGGGCGCCCGCACTGACACAGCTGAAAAGGATCACGCAGTTTTTGATCATTTAAACCTGAATTACTCCAAAACCTTATGGAACGCATGCGTTTCATTCGGCATCCCGCTGATTTACGCTTCGTCGGCTGCCACCTACGGCGCAGGAGAAAGAGGTTACGATGACAGCCATTCAGCGGTAGAACACCTTACCCCGCTGAATCCTTACGGGCAAAGCAAACAGAATTTTGACCACTGGGCACTGGCGCAGGAAGGTCATCCCCCCTTTTGGGCCGGGTTAAAGTTTTTTAATGTCTACGGCCCCAACGAATACCACAAAAATCGCATGGCATCAGCCATATTCCATTTGTTTAACCAGGCAATAACCGGAGGTGTGGTCAGGCTGTTCCGCAGCCACCAGCCGGAGGTGAAAGACGGTGAACAACAAAGAGATTTTATCTACATTAAGGATGTGACCGATGTTTGCTGCTACCTGATGGAAAACAGGGTGGACTCCGGTTTGTATAACCTGGGCAGCGGACGGGCCAGGAGTTTCCTTGAACTGGCTGAAATCATTTTCCACACTATGAATCAAAAACCGGATATCCGTTTTGTAGATACACCCGAAAGCATCCGTGAAACTTACCAGTATTACACCCGTGCTGACATGGAAAAATTACGCGGAGCAGGTTATCACAAACCCTTCTACTCCCTGGAGGAAGGCATCCGCGACTACATCAACAATTATCTTAAGAACGGGCGGTATATGTAATTGAAGTTTGTTGCTTATAAAGCCTCATGCCCGATAAAAGGCTGTAAGCCCCATGCAGGATAGATGTCCCATACCAGAAGTTATGTCCCATACCAGAAGTTATGTCCCATACCAGGATCGATGTCCCATACCAGGATCGATGTCCCATACCAGGAGTTATGCCCCATGGTGGGCATGTGAAACACCCAGCTTCTCCACATATGCCATCAGATCGGGAAAAAACAACTTGAATTCTTTTCTGAACGAGGCATAATGCTCCAGCAGATCGTCCACTGCATCCTCCATACCTGAAGCATATGGCGTACGCCGGGCCATACCCCCGAAATGACGATGAAGACTTTCAGTATCGGCATAGCTCAGCAGCCAGTTGCTATCTATCATATAGGGCAGCACATACTGTGCCCTTTCAGGAAGCATATCGTGGTTTTCTTTGAGTGTCTGATAAACTTTTGAAGCAAATACCTTAAGGGGGTAATCGGAATAATTCACCCAGTCGGCAGCCAGGAAGTGGTCATAATACATATCAACCACCACGCCGGCATATAAACGGTACTTACGGCGAAGCCTGGATTTACTGCCGGCCACCACCGGGTGGCTGTCGGTAAAGGCATCAATCTGCCTGTGCAGGATAATACCATCCACGACAGGAGCCGGGAATCCGTTGATTTGTTTTCCTTTAACCATATCGGCAATGAAGTTACCGATCATTAAATCTTTGTCATTGCCGGATAAATACTGATGTGCCAGAAAATTCATGGTCCTGCCTGGATTTCGTGAAAGGTGGCTTCTGCAAAGATACATAAGATATAAAATCGGCTGACTTCACGAATTTTTTTAGCTTTGTAGCTCTTAATCTTTTATACGTATTTACTAAAAAATAAACCTATGCATAAACTACTACTTCTGGGTGATGAGGCCATTGCCCAGGCAGGTATAGATGCGGGCATGTCGGGTGTTTTCTCCTATCCCGGCACGCCATCCACAGAAATTACCGAGTTCGTAAAACGGTCACCCGAAACCAAAGAAAAGGGAATTGTTGCCACCTGGTGTGCCAATGAAAAAACGGCTGCAGAAACCGCCCTGGGGATGTCTTATGCAGGAAAACGAAGCATGACCTGCATGAAGCACGTGGGGCTCAATGTGGCTGCCGATGTGTTCATGAACGCCAACATCACGGGTGCCAACGGCGGAATGATCTTCGTGGTGGCCGATGACCCTTCCATGCACTCATCCCAGAATGAGCAGGACTCCAGGGTATATGGCAATTTTGCCATGATCCCCATGCTGGAACCTTCCAGCCAGCAGGAAGCCTATGACATGGTGCACGAAGCATTCGAACTATCTGAAAAACACAAAATTCCGATAATGCTGCGCCTCACCACGCGCCTGGCCCACTCCCGCTCCGGCGTTGTTCGCAAAGCATCCAAAGAACAAAACAAATTCAAACTGCCGGATAACCTTCGCCAGTTTGTATTGCTGCCGGCCATCGCAAGGAAACAGTACCAGGATCTGCTGAATAACCAGCCCCTTTTCCTGAAGGATGCCGAATCCTCTTCCTATAATCAATATTTCGAGGGTAAAGACAAATCAATGGGCGTGGTTGCATGCGGACTGGCCTACAACTACCTGATGGAAAATTATCCGGACAGAAATATCCCTTTCCCGGTTGTGAAAGTGTGTCAGTACCCCCTTCCCCATAAACTGATCAAGCAACTCTACGATGAATGCGACAGCCTGCTTGTCCTGGAAGAAGGTTACCCTGTGGTGGAGGAAAAACTGAAAGGCTTTCTCAATTACGGTAAAAAGATTATGGGCAGGCTGGATGGCTCCCTGCCCCGTGCCGGAGAGCTGAACCCGAACCTGGTAGGAAAAGCACTCGGAATGCCGCAGCAGGAGATCGCCCCCATACCCGACCTCGTTGCCAAACGTCCACCCTCACTGTGCAAGGGTTGCTCACACATCGACAGTTTTATCGGCCTGAATCAGGCGCTGGAAGAATACAACCGTGGAAGGGTTTTTTCTGACATCGGATGTTACACCCTGAGTGCCCTGCCCCCTTATGAATCAATCAACACCTGCGTAGACATGGGTGCTTCCATCACCATGGCCAAAGGTGCGGCAGATGCCGGCATGAACCCTTCGGTAGCCGTTATCGGTGACAGTACATTCACCCATTCCGGAATGACGGGGCTGCTTGATGCAGTCAACGACAAATCCAATGTCACCGTTATTATTCTGGACAACTCCACGACAGGAATGACAGGGGGTCAGCCATCCGCCGCCTTCAACAAAATTGAAAACATCTGCAGGGGCATTGGTGTGGAAGAAGATCACATCCGGGTGATCAAACCCCTTAGGAAAAACCATGAAGAGAACACCCGCATCATGAAGGAAGAACTTGCCTATGACGGGGTGTCCGTAATCATACCTCGCCGGGAATGCATC
>PWHO01000061.1 GCA_003555385.1 Bacteroidales bacterium | reverse complement strand
TCTCATCAATGTTGTTCGGATTGATCACGACAGACTCGCTCAACTCCTTGGCTGCCCCGGTAAATTCACTGAGAATCAGCACCCCCTTCTGATCCTGCAGGGAAGCAATATATTCCTTGGCCACCAGGTTCATCCCGTCCCGCAAAGGGGTCAAGAGGGCCACATCACTTTTCCGGTACTGGGCGATCAGCTGCTTGTGCGGCAGAGACGTGAACTGATAGATCACCGGGGTCCAGGTCATGCTGCCATAGGTGCCATTGATATAACCTACCAGCTCATCCAACTGGCTTTTGATTTTCCGGTAAGCACCCACGGCCACCCTGGAGGGGACCACGATCATGTACATGGACACCTTTCTGTGCCATTCCGGATGATCCTGCAGAAACCTCTCAAAACCATACAAACGGTTGACGATTCCCTTGGAATAATCCAGGCGGTCAACCGACAAAACAGATTTTGGTTTCCTCGGACCTGCCTTTTTGGAAGGGTAAGGTGATACATCCATGGTATGGAACTTATCAAAGTCTATTCCCATCGGGAAAGTATCCACCTCAGCCGCATGATCCGGGAGATATATTCTGCCCATGTGGTTATCCATTCCAAGGATTCTCAGCATACAACGTAAAAAGTACTGGGCATAATCATGGGTATGAAAACCAATCAGGTCGGCCCCAAGCAATCCCTCCAGGATTTCTTCACGGCTTCCCTTTTGCAGCATCCGGTACATTTCGTAAGTAGGGAAAGGGATATGCAGGAAAAAGCCGATGGGGTTAGATACTTCCTGTCGGAGAAGGGCCGGCAGCAACATGAGGTGATAATCGTGGACCCAGATAATATCCCCCGGCCGGATCTCCTTCAGCAGCTCGTCGCGGAATATCTGATTCATCCGCTGATAATCCAGCCAGTACTCCTTTCTGAAACGTGCAAAATGGGGAAAGTAATGAAACAAGGGCCAGATGGTTTTGTTACAGAAACCCAGGTACACATTATCCATCAACTCCTTCGGCAAAAATATCGGGACAGCTTTGAACTCCTGGCTGACCTTTTCCCGGACAATGTCTTCATCTTGTTTGTCGATACTCATACCGGGCCAGCCCATCCATACATACTCATCAATATCATTTTCCTCATGCCCCAGAGACTTCAGGTAATCACTAAGTCCGGATACCAGACCCCCGGCGCTCTTGGTGGTCACATACTCTCCTTTTTCCTTGCTTACAGAAACCGGCAAGCGGTTGGATACAATCAATAGCCTCATAACCTATATATTATGTTTTACAGTTTATTTTTTTATGGAAAACTCTTTCTCATCATCCGTTTCGAAATAATATTTTCGACCTCCCACACCAATGTGTACAGGGTTGGCCCATCCTTTACAGAAACGGACTTTTATCTTCGAATGATTGATCGAAAGTTTGATCCAGTGACTGCGGAAACGGACATGAAATGTCATTGACCGGATGTCATCCGGAAGCCTGGGGTTCAGCCAAAGCACATCATCCCGGATCTCCAGGCCGGAATAGCATCGTTGTATAAGATCCATCGTTCCGGCCATTGCACCCAGGTGGATTCCCTCATGGGTAGTCCCTCCCTGCACATCCTTAAAATCACTCATCAGCGCCTTTTTGAAGCTCTTCCATGAACGGTCGCGGCGCGACCTGGCATACACCCAGGCATGGATCACCTGGCTGAGAGTGGAACCATGGCTGGTCCTCTGAGAATAATACTCAATATTTTTGGGGATGATGTCCGGTTTGAACTCATATCCCAGCTTCTCAAACAAACCTTTCAACTCCTCATAGGAAAACAGGTAGAACAGCATCAGGACATCGGCCTGCTTACTGGCTTTATAGTAATTGGGAGAATCCCCCTCGGCCTCCATGATACGGTCAAGCCGGATGGCATCGCCATACTTGCCCCGGTAGTGTTTCCAGTCCAGCTCTTTGAGCTCCTCATAGCCCTCAAACTGGGATATGATATCTCCATCATGAAAAGGGATAAACATCTTGCGGGTGATCTCCTCCCATCTTTCCTTGTCTTCAGCGGTAATGTCAAGTTTTCGGGCAATCTCATTACAGCTGGTCTCATCGAGCAGACCCATCAGCTTCAGGGCCCTTTGTATCACCCACACAGCCATCACATTGGTGTAGGAGTTGTTATTCAGCCCGGCCTCATCCATCCCCGGATAACGGGTATGGTATTCATCGGGCCCCATCACCTTGTGGATCTCATACCGGTCGAGCCTGGGATTGTAACGGGCAATGTCAGACCAGAACAAGGCCGTGGCAAATATCATCTCGGCCCCGTATTCATTGAGGAAGTCAGCATCCGTCGTACTCTGGTAGTAATGCCATACATTGAAAGGGACCGCATGATTGATGTGATATTGCAGTTGGCTCACATCGGGCAGCCAGCGACCAGATTTCGGGTTAAGGTGAAGTTTCTGGGTCTCCTCCCGTCCGTTGCTGCCGCTCTGCCAGGGGTACAGCGCTCCCCGATAACCGGCCTTTCTGGCTCGCTTGTATGCTTCAGGCAGTCGCCTGTGCCGGTACATCAGCAAAGATCGCGACAACTGCGGGAAATGAAGGTCAATAAAAGGCTGAATGTACAATTCATCCCAGAAGATATGCCCGCGATATCCTTCACCATGCCAGCCCCTTGCAGGAATCCCGATATCATAATCGATGCTGTTGCGTGAAACGGTCTGATACAAATGATAAATATGCATGCGCAGCACCATCTGATCTTCATCGGAAGAGTCAATCTGCATATCATTGTAATTCCATATGCGCCCCCAGGACATTCGCTGCACACGGGCCATATCCGCAAAAGTGGTCAGTTCCCGTATCTTGTTTCCGGCCTCTATGAAAGGGTCGCTGACTGCAAAATCCCTGGAGGTATACAAAACCGCGAGCTTTTCAACCCGGATGGGTTCAAGTTTTCTGCAATCCAGCTGGTAATCTCCAATTACACAGTCTTTCAGGTGTGCCAGTTTGTGTTTCAGCTCCTGGTTTTCCTGGTGAATATAGAAGTTGGTTTTGACAGCCTGGTTCATGCGGATATCAGACTGTTTTGTCCGGCTCGACAAGAAAAGTGTATTACCATTCAGTTCTCCTTTATCAAGCACCTCCAGGTGATCCTGGTTCAGGTCACTGTACCTCTCCACATTATTGTTAATCAGATTCCCATCGATTCCGGATCGAATGGTCAGGCTACCTGACCAGTTTTCCGGGACCAGTGTCCATTCCAGCCCTGCTGAATGATAATCCTCCATGCTCACCAGCCGCCTGCTGATAATGGTGGTAATATGGTCGGCCTGATCACGAAAACGCATCTTGCGCTCAAGAATGCCTTCCCGCATATTCAGGGTAGTAATAAACCCAAGTACTTCAACATCTGAAAGATTGAACCAGGAATTGTCCCCAATCTTGAAAGTAAGATACAACCAGTTGGGCCAGTTCACCAGGTCTTCATTCTCAATGACCCTGTCTTTCACCTTGGATTTCATCCGGTTATACCCCCCGGCAAGGTAGGTGCCGGGATAGTTGTACGCATTGTCTTTCTCCATTTCCAGGGCACC
>PWHO01000084.1 GCA_003555385.1 Bacteroidales bacterium | reverse complement strand
AGGGTATCATTTTCATTGGCTCCGATTTCTCTGCCGGTTTGAGCAACCGAACTCCCTCCTAACAATATTCCAATCAGTGATATAAAAAAATAACGCATAACAACAGACAAAACAAGTTCAGATTTGGCTTGACAAATTTACTGTAATAAGCGAAACGTTACTACACCAAAAAAGATTGTCTGGAATTTAATCTTTCAGGATACCAGCAAATGGTTGCGTACTGCGTACATGGTGATTTCCGCATTGCGCTTCAAGCCCATTTTCTGCATGATCCTGGAACGGTAGGTACTGACGGTTTTGTCAGAGATCAGTGTCTGGCCGGCAATTTGAGAAACGCTTCCTCCTTTGGCTAAAAGAAGCATGACCTGGAACTCACGGTCTGAAAGTCTTTCATGGGGCAGCATACTGGTATTGCTGTCAAAGGCCAGCTTTTCCGCAAAACCCGGAGAAACATATCTTCCTCCCGCAGCCACTTTTTTAATTGCTTCTGTAATTTCCGAATAGGTGGAACTTTTGGCAATATAACCTACGGCTCCGAGTTTAAAAGACCTGCTTGCATATTCATCTTCGGGGTGCAGGCTCAATATGATGGTTCTGGTCGGAATTCCTTTATCCCTGACATATTTCAACACATCCAGTCCGTTCATATCCGGCATGGTAATGTCAAGTACCATCAGATCATAGGCTTCAGCCTCCAATCTGGACAAGGCTTCTCCTCCATTGCAAGCTTCTTCGATATTTGAAACATCAGGCAATTGACTGACAATCCTTTTTACCCCCTCACGAAGCACCGAGTGGTCATCAGCGATCAATACATTCATAACCTTACAATCCTGAAAACTATGAACAACTGCCAACCTGTGCAGCTCATTAACATTCAGCACAGTAGCCCTTTCAGGCCTGGTGATCAGTGGCATTTTCACTGTGGTAAAGATAGACTACCCTTCGATTATTCTCCGTAAGTTTTATGCTTTTTATGCCGTAGGTTACACCCGTATATTCTGTAGGGCGATGCCTACAAACAAGGAAAAACAGGAGTGAAGATCAGGAGATCAGTCCTGCACGCATGGCATACATGGTGAGTTCGGCATTGGAAGACATTTCCATTTTTTCCATGATCCGGGCACGGTAGGTACTCACCGTTTTATCGGCGATGAAGATGTGACTGGCGATTTCAGAAATACTTTTGCCCTGGGAAATCATGATCATTACCTGGAATTCCCTTTCGGACAATCTTTCATGGGGCAATAAGTTGGCGTTTTCATTAAAGGCCAGTTTCTCAGCGAAATCGGGAGAAACATAGCGCCCCCCGGTGGCCACCTTTTCAATGGCCTTTTTGATCTCCGCAAAGGAGGAGTTTTTCGAAATATATCCGACGGCTCCCAGTTTGAACGCCCGGTTGGCATACTGCTCCTCCGGATGAAAGCTCAATATGATCACCCGGCACTCCAATCCTGAGTCCTTAATATGTTGCAGAATATCCAGCCCGCTGATACCCGGCATGGAAATATCCAGGATCATCAGGTCATATTTGTTCTTTTTCAGCTTGGATAAAACGATATTGCCGTTATCAGCGTCATCAATCAGGGTAACAGAAGCAAGTGTACTGAGCACCTGTCTGACCCCTTCACGAAGAACCGCGTGGTCATCTGCTATCAATATCTTCATAGCGTACGTTTTAAAGCATTTACATAATCTCGCTCACCTGTGTTCACCCGGACGGGATTTCCACATCAATTTTACAACCAAGGTCTCCGGCAACACGCACGGAGCCACCCGTCATGGCTGCTCTCTCCCGCATGGACATCAATCCCATTGCTTCGGAGCTTTTCAATACATCTTCAGGAATTCCTTTTCCGTTATCATGAATGGTCATTCTGACCAACTCGTCGGTACAGTGCAAATCAATACTCACCACTGATGCACCGGAATGGGCTTTTACATTATCCAGGGATTCCTGAAGGATCCTGAAAAACGCAAGTCCTTTTTCTTTGCTTACATCGCAATCCGCCAGAGAAAGCCGGCAATTCACACCCGTACTTCTCTCCCATTCCCTGCAATACCACTCAATGGCAGATGCCAGGCCAAGGTCTTTCAACACCCCCGGGCGAAGCCCGCCCGAGATCTCCTGCATTTTTTTGATCGTCTTGTTATTGACTTCCAGCAACGAAGCGATCTTTTCGCCGGATGCTCGGGGATCCTCTGCCAGGTGTTCTGCCAGGTAACCCAATTCAATCATCATAACCGTCATTGACTGCCCGATCTCGCTGTGAATGACAGAGGCGATCTCGTGTCGTTCTTTTTCCCCTTTCATCAACTGGTAGTGGTATAATTTGCGAAACCGATCCGGGATTCCCTCCTGCGCCGGCATCTGACCAATACTTTCAGGAGTTTTTTTGCCGTCTGTTTTCCGGATGGGTATTTCTGTAAATAGTGCCACAAAATGATTGACTTCGGGAGAAAAAACAATGGCCTGATAATCAATTCCGTTCATCGTGACAACCCTTTCAGATTGCTTTCCTTTTCCTTCGAGAGCCAGCCTGCCGCAGAATTCTATCCAGTCCTGCCTTGAAAAGGCGGTACCAGGCAATAGCCGGGAAACCTTTTTCAATGACATACCAGTTTCCGGCAAACCGGTCAGGTAGCTAAATGCCGGGTTGGTGTCCAGAATTTCGTAATCTTCCGGATCGCCCGTGCCATTCAGGATGACCCTGTTGTAGGAATAAGCTACGGGAGCCAGGGCAACCACGTCTTTGTAAATAGAAGGCTTCATCCTTGAATTTAAACCCAAATAAGCTATTTTTTAAACAAATGTATGGTATATATTCGTCAAAATGAATTAACGTACGCCGCACATTATACCTGAATCATCTAATTATTAAATTTACTCGTCTAATTTACGAAAAGTTTTTTACACTGAGTCAGATGTAATCAAAATTTGTCACATAATGTAAGCTTTTTGGCTGTATTACCAGAAAGTACATGGTAATCTCAGGGAGCCCATTTGTTATCGATGGCATACCGGCCCGGTCCGCCGTAAAGCAACGCAATAAATGCCACAAGGCCTTTCAGGGGATGAAGGATGGTATTCAGTGGATCCCCCCCGGCAATATGCATAATGGTGGCTATTAGCATGGTAAACGCCAGGAGCAATGCAGCAGGACGGGTGAATAAGCCTAAAACAAGCAGTATGCCGCCGGCAAATTCTGAGAGGGCAGCCATAAAGCCCCAAAAGGCCGGTGCAAAGCCCAGACCCACAAGCCCCATGCTTTCGCCCAGCCAGGTCCAGGTGTCCACACCCCCGACAATTTTCGGATAACCGTGTAAAATAAACATGATACCAAAACCGACCCGAAGGAGGAAAATGGCGGTTCTCAGGGATTCGTTCGACGAGCTGAATAGTTTACTTTTCATCACATTTTCACTTTTGGTTAATATCTAATTATGGTTATCTGTCTGATAATGATGCAAAAGTTAAGAAATATATACATACAAAACAATGCTTTGCTCATATATCAACATATGCCTTTCTTAATGCGTCATCCCAAAAAAAACACCGCTCTGCTTATAATTGTTCAGTATT
>PWHO01000074.1 GCA_003555385.1 Bacteroidales bacterium | reverse complement strand
TGATGGGGCAGGAAGTCCACAGGGCCACAAACATCAACAACGGTCTTTACCAGATACAGTTGAATGGCTTTACAGACGGATTATATGTGCTCCAGGTGCGAACTTCAGAAGGCTGGAAACATGAGCGTGTGCAATTGCTCAAACCTTACCGGCCATAAAGCTTTCAATCCCGGTCTTGTTATTCGTTGATCGCTTGAATGCCGGGTAATATTTTGCCTTCCATGTACTCCAGCAATGCCCCGCCACCGGTGCTGACATAGCTCACTTTTTCGGCCAGCCCCAGCTGACTTACAGCTGCGACCGAATCGCCGCCACCAACCAGTGAGAATGCCCCTTTTTCAGTGGCGTTTACAATGGCTTCCGCAATGGCTTTTGTTCCCGCTGCAAAATTTGACATTTCAAACACCCCCATTGGCCCATTCCAGAGAATGGTTTTCGCTTTAGCGATGGTGGCTGAAAATTTCTCTATACTTTCTTTGCCGATATCCACCCCCATCCACTCATCAGGAATGTTGTCAGATTTGGCCAGCCTGGTGTTGGCATCGTTGGAGAACGCATCAGCAATAATGGTATCGGAAGGAAGGTGAAGTTTTACACCCTTTTCTTTTGCTTCAGTAATAATTTCCCTGGCCGTTTCCAGGTAGTCGTCTTCACAAAGGCTGTTGCCTGTTTTGCCACCCTGGGCTTTAATGAAGGTGAACATCATGCCGCCCGCGATGATCAACTCATCCGCCTTGTCGAGCAGGTTGCGGATAATGTCAATTTTGGTGCTGACCTTTGCTCCTCCGATGATCGCCACATAAGGCTTGCGGGTATCGTTCAGGACCTTGTCAATACTTTTGAGCTCATTGGTCATGATGTCGCCAAACAGTTTATTGTCGGGGAAAAATTTCGCCACGATGGTCGTTGAGGCGTGCGCCCTGTGTGCGGTACCAAATGCGTCATTTACATATACGTCGGCCAGGCCGGCAAGCTTCTTTGCAAACTCCTCATCGCCCTTGGTCTCTTCTTTATAGAAACGCAGATTTTCCAGCAGCAATACTTCCCCTGGTTTTAACGCACCAGCTTCCTCCCTGGCAGACTGACCAATGCAGTCATCGGCAAACTTTACCTCCTTTTTTAATAATTTACCCAGGTGCTCCCTGAGGTGGCGAAGGCTGAATTTGTCCTCGGGCCCTTCCTTGGGCCGCCCCAGATGCGACATCAGGATGACAGAACCGCCATCATTCAGGATCTTTTCTATGGTGGGTATGGCCGCTCGTATGCGTGAGTCATCGGTGATCTGTAATTCTTTGTTGAGTGGTACATTGAAATCCACCCTGATCAGGGCACGTTTACCTGAAAAGTTATAATCGTTGATTGTTTTCATAAGTAACAAACATTAAGTTCTACAATAAGTATCTAAAATTGACACACCGGCAGGCAAAAAATCACTATTTTTGTGCCGTCTTCATTATTGCAAAATTACACATTTTTATTCGTTAAAATGAACTGTTAAATTCTGCGTTACATATAGGTGATTATTATTTGCCATAAACAAAAATCAGCTAAAAAGAGTATAATGAAGCCTTATCCAGACGCTATTTCCAGCAAGCTTCCCAACACCGGGACATCCATTTTTGCCGTCATGTCACAACTGGCCCGGGAGCATGATGCGATTAATCTTTCTCAGGGCTTCCCTGATTTTGAGGTCTCGCCTAAACTGATTGACCTGGTGGTGAAGCATATGCGGGAGGGCAGGAATCAGTATGCCCCGATGGCCGGGGTGCCTGCCTTGCGTGAAGCAATAGCGGAGAAAACATACAGGCTCTATGGTGCGGAATACAATCCGGATACGGAGATTACGGTTACACCCGGAGCTACCCAGGCCATTTTTGCCGCCATTACGGCCTTTGTGCGCGAAGAGGATGAGGTGATCATTTTCGAACCTGCATATGACAGCTATGTACCTGCGGTAAAAATTAATGGCGGGATGCCCATCACATGTAAGCTGATGGCGCCCTCATTTGCTGTTGACTGGGAGGAGGTCAGGCGGTACGTTACCAGTCGTACCAAAATGATCATTATCAACACCCCGCATAACCCGACCGGGAGTGTGCTCGGGGCAAGTGACATGGCCGAGCTTGAAAAAATTGTGAAGAATACGGGTATCCTGGTGCTGAGCGACGAGGTGTATGAGCATATTATATTTGGCGGAAAGACCCACGAAAGCGTCTGCCGTTATCCGGGGCTTGCAGAAAGAAGCCTGATAACCTGTTCGTTCGGGAAGACCTTTCACGCCACAGGCTGGAAAACCGGCTATTGCCTGGCTCCCGCCAACCTGATGAAAGAATTCCGCAAGACTCACCAGTTTATGGTATTTTGTTCCAACACCCCGGTACAGCATGCCCTGGCTGATTTTTTGCAAGATCCTGATAACTATGACGGGATCAGCCGGTTTTATGAGCAAAAGCGTGATTTCTTCCTGGAGGCGGTTAAATCCAGCCGTTTCAGTTTTACCCCGGCAGCCGGCACCTATTTTCAGCTACTGGACTACAGTAAAATCAGTGACCAGCCGGAAGCAGAATTTGCCCGTTACCTTGTAACTGAGCACAAGCTGGCCGCAGTTCCCACTTCGTCTTTCTACCACAAACCACATAATAATCAAACCTTGCGCTTCTGTTTTGCCAAGTCTGACACAACCCTTGAAAAAGCTGCAGAGATATTATGCAACATTTGAAAATCAGTTTAATCCAATCTGGGCTGCATTGGGAAGACATTGAAAAAAACCTGGAGATGTTTACCCGTATAATCCGTGATATTGACGGCCAGGCTGACCTGATTGTGCTGCCGGAAATGTTTACCACGGGTTTTACCAGGGAGCCCCGGCCGGTGGCGGAGCCGATGGAAGGCAGGAGCATGCAGTGGATGGAGCAAATGGCCCGGGAAAAAGGAAGTGTGGTTACCGGCAGCCTGGTTGTGCGTGAAAACGAAAAATATTATAACCGCCTGGTATGGATGCCCCCTGACGGAAAATACGCAATTTACAATAAGAACCACCTCTTTACCTTTGCCGGAGAAGACAAATCATTTGAGCCGGGAAGGGAACAGCTTATAGTTGAGTTGAAAGGGTGGAAAATCATGCTGTCAATCTGCTATGACCTTCGTTTCCCGGTTTGGTGCAGAAACAGTTACAGTAAGGAAAGAGGCTTTAAGTATGACTGCCTCCTGAATGTGGCCAACTGGCCCGAAGCAAGGAGTCATGCCTGGCGGATACTGCTGATGGGCCGGGCAATAGAGAATCAGGCTTATGTGGTGGGAGTGAACCGTGTGGGCAAAGACGGAAATGACATCCTTTACTCAGGGGATTCTGCCGTGATCAGCCCCCAGGGGGATAACCTCTCCAATATCATGCCGTTTAAGGAGACCACGGAAACGGTGGTAATGACACGGTGTCAACTGGATGATTTCCGCAATAATTTTAGATCCTGGGCTGATTGGGATGGCTTTTCGATGGAATCATGAATGAGCGTCCGGATGCCCCGGCATTGTTTATATCATATCCAGCTCCATGCGAAGGTTATCGATGATGAACTGCTGCCTCTCC
>PWHO01000159.1 GCA_003555385.1 Bacteroidales bacterium | reverse complement strand
CCGGTGCAGATCAACCCACAGAAAAAGACATATTTATCCGGGCAGAGGCCAGCAACCCCGAGCCTTTTCAAGGTGAGCAGGTTATTGTCACATACCGGTTATATACCAGGCTTCCGGTTACAAACTACGCCATTGAAGTCCTTCCCGGGTTTCAGGGTATGTGGTCGGAAAACATTACCGGAAGCGGGCAAGCTTCCGTATCAACCACAGTGGTCGACGGTATCACCTATAATGTAGCGGAGATCCGGAGAATGGCTGTTTTCCCGCAACGTGGCGGAGAATTGCGCATAGACCCCATGGAAGTGGAAATGCGTGTGAGGATGCAGCAGACCGAAAGACAAAGAAGACCAGGCAGTTTTTTT
Organism: Bacteroidales bacterium; assembly: GCA_003555385.1. Classification (GTDB taxonomy): domain Bacteria; phylum Bacteroidota; class Bacteroidia; order Bacteroidales; family UBA7960; genus PUPG01. Next base: position 3,229 of record PWHO01000159.1, on the reverse strand, counting down.
GATGATTCTTTCAGCGGCTCACCCTTTGATTCATTCAGGACCGTCAGTCATGTGGCTGTTTCTAATCCGGTTACTCTCCGGGTTAAGCCCTTCCCCGAATCAAACAAGCCGGCAGGTTTCCGCGGTATCACCGGGAACTATGAATTATCAGCCAGCTTACAACCCCGACAACTGGAAGTAAATGATGCAGCTAACCTGAGAATCACCATACAGGGGAAGGGGAACCTCAGAATGCTTGAAGACCCATCGGTGGACTTCCCGGAAGAATTGGATTTGTTTGATCCTGAAGTAGATGACAATTTCACAAGAAACAGGGAGGGCCTTACCGGGAGCCGGACATTTGATTATCTTATCATTCCACGGCAAGGGGGAAACTTCACGATCCCGGAAATACGACTCAGCTTTTTTGATCCGGACAACCAGGTCTATGTCACCCGCGAGGCAGGGCCTTTCGACCTCATGGTAAGTGGTGATGCAATGTCAGCAATGGAAAGGGGAAGCGGGCAGACGTTTGCCAGGCTCGCCAATGATATCCGTTTCATCAACCTGGAGGGGGGCTCATGGCAACCGGTGGGGTATGTATTTTTTAGAAGTTTTTCCTTTTTCCTTTTATTTATATTCCCGCTGCTGTTGCTGGTACTGTTCATTTATCTGATGAAGAAACAGCGTAAATTAAAGCAGGATGTTACCGGACAGCGAACCAGAAAGGCCAGGAAGCTGGCCCGAAAACGGCTGAAAAAGGCATCTGCAGCTATGAAGAAAGGGGAAGAAGATACCTTTTATGATGAAGTTTTCCGGGCTTTATGGGGATATGTATCCGATAAGCTGAATATTCCGGTTTCCAGGCTGAATAAAGAGAATGTGACAGCCAGGTTCAGGGATAAAAAAGTGCCGGAAACCCTGGCAAATAAATTCCTGGAAGGCCTGATAACGTGTGAATTTGCACGTTTTGCTCCTGCCGGAAACGATGTACCGATGGAAGACACCTACCAGAAAGCCCTGGAAACCATCATTACCCTTGAAAAAGAATTAAAAAGTTAATATTGTTGACCAAATGAAGCCGGCATTCCAACTCATATTCCTGTTCACCATAATACTGACCTGCTTCCCTGCGAACGGAGCATCACCTGATGAGTCATTCAGGCAGGGCAACGAAGCATATATGGAAGGAGCATACCGACAGGCCATTGACCATTATGAGGCCATTCTTGATTCAGGATTGGAGTCGGCTTCTCTGTATTATAACCTGGGGAATGCATACTTTCAGCTGGAAATGAAAGGCATGGCAAGGTTGAATTATGAAAGGGCCAGAAGGCTGGATCCCCGGAATGATGCAATCCTGCACAACATCAATTTACTAAGAGAACGTATTCCCGGCGAAGAAAATATTTTGCCCAAACCGCGGATCCTGGAATGGAGGAATCATTTCACAGAATTACAAAAAGTGGATGGCTGGGCATGGACAGCCATTATCCTGGTACTGGTTGTGGCTGTTTCTCTTGCCACGGTGTATGTGACACCCTCCCCCGCCTGGAGAAAGCTTTTCCTGGCATTTGCGGCCGTCTTTCTGTTGGGCATACTTGTCAGTATTTACGCTGCAGGGAGGCAATACCAGCTGGAATATGTGAAACAGCATGCGGTGGTTATGGAAGGCAACGTGGCGGCCCGGAGTGTCCCGGGAGACAACGGACAGGAATTATTCATCCTGCCGGAAGGCATAAAAGTTGAAGTAAAAACAGCCGCGAACAGCTGGTTGGAAATCCGACTGCCTGATGGCCACACAGGATGGCTGCCGGATGAATCTGTAGAAGTTATATGACGATGCTTCCGCCTACTGACCTCCGCCCCTTCCGTCCTGCCGGTGGCGACGCTGAGCTTCACGAAAAAGCACTCGGTTAAACTCCCGCTCCGCATCAAAAAGAATGGCCACCTGCCGGGCTGAAACTACCTCCAGCATCTTTTGTGTATACTCTCTTCTTAAGGCAGCAGACTGCTCAAAACGCTCCAATTCCAGTTTGACATACAATTCGGCCTCCTCCTCGCTCATATTCTGCGGCTCGGGAAGTTCTTCCCGCTTTTGGCGAAATCCATCGGAAATGTTTTCCACCTGCTCATTGTATTCATTGTAGATCGGCCAGAACTCAGCTGCTTCGGAAGAAGACAAAGACATCTGTTTGGTCAGATAGGCAATGCGTCTTGATTCGATGGCTTCCATCCGTTCGTCAGCACGCCTGTCGGGTTGCCTTGCCCCACGTTGAACCTGAGCGGATGCGCCTAAGGCAAATACAAGCATCAGGACCAAAGTGGTGAAACGAACAACAGTGTATTTTTCCATATAATTCATTATCCTCCGGATTAATCATTAATCGAGATATGACAACATATGCCTGCTGTCCATCCCATAATATTGTGATTTCTCAAATATATCTTCCATCAGCTCATCATAAGCCTCTATTTCATCTCCCAACAGTTCGTCATCAAAAAGACCATCATCAAGTCCGTACAAAATTTCTTCCACGGTCAGGTCCGATTCGAGAATTGCATCCAGTATGAAGCTTTCATCAAAACCAGGCTGGTTTGCAAAATATTGCAACTCAGGATAATCTTCCAGTACCAGGGCAGAATCGGTATCATTGCTCTCGTAAAAAAACAGCCCGAAGGTAACCACGGCCAGAAGAACGACCACAGAAACTACCGGAATAATCCTCCTGTATGCAATATGCACGAAAGAGGGACTTTGAGAACCGCGCTGTTGCAGCACCTTTTCCTGAACCCTGGAGGGAAGTTGTGCAAAATAATCACCCGGAACCCGGAACTCACTTTGCTCCTTCTCTTGCTCACGCTTTCCGAGCCTGCTCCCTAACTCCGAGAGTTCCTGCTGTATAATATGTTTCTTTTCTTTTTTCATAATCGGGTGATTTGTATACCCGCACGCATCACTAAGATACGGGATATTGGATAAAAAACAACATCACTTCTCAGTTCATGGGTGTTCTTTTATTAGATAACGAAATAACTCAATGGTTTAATCATGATCCGATATATTTCTCGATCTTTTTGACTGCGTGATGATAGGACGCTTTTAAAGCCCCTACAGAAGTGCCCATTACCTCTGACATATCTTCGTATTTCATTTCATCGTAATACCGAAGGTTAAAAACAGCCCGTTGTTTCTCCGGCAGGGACAAAATGGCTTTCTGCACTTGTTTTTCCATTTCAGATCCCTGGT
>PWHO01000125.1 GCA_003555385.1 Bacteroidales bacterium | reverse complement strand
TTGTTGGTTCACACGGGCCATGGAAACTAACAACTGGAGGCGCGCAGCGCCGACTAACTAACAACTGGAGAGGGCGATAGCCCTCGACTAACTTGAGTGGCGAAGCCACGATTATGGAACTTTTTTACAGATCATACGGCGACAAGACCAATCCTCCCATGGTGATTCTCCATGGTTTGTTCGGCATGTCCGACAATTGGGGATCCATTGCTAAAAAACTGGCTGAGGAGGGCTTTTATTTGCTGCTTCCTGATCAGCGCAATCACGGTCGGTCGGGTCACAGCGATGTGTTCAACTATGTGGCCATGGTGGATGACCTTTTGGAGTTTTTTGATGCAAAAGAACTCGAAGAGGTGGTTCTGGTGGGGCACTCCATGGGCGGAAAAACTGCCATGCAGTTTGCGCTGGATTACCCCGAGCGTGTGCGCAGCCTGGTGGTGGCTGATATGAGTCCTGCAGCGTCTGACCATGGAGACGTGCACACCGGCATCATCGACAAGCTTCTGGATATTGATCTTTCCGGCTACTCAAGCCGCCAGGAGGTTACGGAGGCCCTTCGCAAAGCCATCCCAAATGCGAGATTGCGGCAATTCTTGAAAAAGAATCTCTACTGGAAAGACCGAAGTAACCTGGGGTGGCGCATCAACCTGGAGGTGGTGCGTGACAAACTGGAAGAGGTGTTTCGTCCCATCGCCTCATCACAAACTTTCGACAAACCCGTTCTGTTTATCCGGGGAGCCAATTCAGATTATGTGATCGACGAAGACATCCCGCTGATTCATGAACTTTTTCCGAAAGCAGAGATTACCACCATTGAGGATGCGAGCCACTGGCTTCATGCAGAGCAGCCTGAGGCTTTCGTGGAGGCGGTCCGGCATCACAGCGTGAAACCTTCCCCCTGATAGAATTCCAGGATCTTCGCCATAAACACAAATTCATAAGTTGACTGTATCATATTGGTTTCAGCCCGGTTAAAGCGGGTGATTGCCTCATTGTATTCCATGGTGCTCATCAAACCCAGGCGGAAACTCTCGTCTGCATGCAGAAGTGATTCTCTGGCCGCTTCCAGGGCTTTTGTATTACTGAGATAGCTCTGGTAGGCAGCCATCGCATCTGCATATGACTGATGGATGACTTGGTTCAGGCGGGTTTTGGTTCTTTCCAGCTGGATTTCGGCCCTTTCCCTGTCGATGCGTGCGTGCTGGATGTCGGTACGTGTTCTGAGGTTATTAAAGATAGGGATCTGAAGTGTCAAATGAACTGTTCGGAAGAGGTTCTCAGAAATCTGGTCGCGGTAGGGGATGGTTTCAAAAACCGGCGCGTCCTGGGTTCCCACATTTTGCCTGAATCCCTCAGAATATGCGCTGCCCAAAGAAGAGCTGAGTGCGAGGCTGGGGATTCTTTGTCCCCGGGCCATGGACAGCTGGTGTTCGGCCAGCTCAATCCTTTTCGCTGAGGCTGAAACGGACGGCTCTATTTGCAGTGCTTTATGGTAAACGGCTTCGGGGTCATACATTACGGTTGCATCCTCCACTTCAACGGGGGGTCTTTCCACGGTGAAATCTTCGGTGGGATCAAGTTCCAGCAGGTTCATCAGTTCAAGGTAAGCAAGGGACAGCCGGTTGGTCGTGTTCGTATAGCTGGCCTCCTGTTCCGCGGCAATGGCCTCCATTTCCAGGAGCTCTCCTTTGGAAAGAGCCCCGCCTTCTACCATCACGCGTGTGCGTTCTGCCTGCTGCCTGGCGTTCTCCAGCTGTTGTTCCGCCACCTCCAGCATATCTTCAAAATAAAGCACCTGCAGATAGGCATTGGCGATGGTCAGAATGATTTCATTTTTCAGGCTTTCGCTGTCATACTTCAGGGCAGTTTGCCGGGCCAGATTTAGCCGTATATTGTTGATGGTCTGAAACCCCGCAAACAAGGTGACACTGCTGGAAACAGAGACATTCTGGGATGCGACCCTTTCCGTGAAAAACTCATTGGTGACCTGATCGATGCTCCGGCCGAAGTTATATCCTGCACGGGTTCCTGCATTCAGACTGGGGGCCATGTTGGCATAGGCCTGGGTTACGTTATGATCAGCCCGTCCGACCTCCAGACGTTGCTGACGGATGTCGAGGTTGTGTTCAAGGGCATGATCAATACACCTTTCGAGGCTCCATATTGATTGTGCGTGCAGTGAGGCGGGAAGTAGGATGATGAGAGATAAAAGGGCAATTGACAACGGGTTGACATTTTTCATGGTTATTCCGGCTTATTGTAACGTATATTGGCCCGGCATTCACCGGTGCATTTTTGCCTATGAATATCCAAAAACGTACCAATAACGGCAAACCCCTGAAAGTCATACAAGTACAGATGGGTCTTCAAAGGAAAGGCGGGAAGCAAGACAGAAAATGGTGTTCACTATCCGACAACAATCGTACGTTAGCGAACAGTTCAGGGATTATGTGCCCCTGTCATGAACAGTGATTCCTGTCCGGAATTTTTTGCGAATTACCGGGAACTTCACTAGCAGTGTCAGTAAGGGTTTCGGCCCTGGGCCAGCTAAGGTAGTACTGACATGAACCACATAGGATGAGTGGAAGATTCCGGACAAACGTTAGGGCCGCCTGAAGCAGTTTTGACTAGAAATGGAGGGTAAAACGGGTTTCCACAAGGGGCTTGGATTTTACAGTGATGTTTCCCTTGTGAAGTCGCATGATTTCACGGGCTAAACTCAGTCCGATCCCGGACCCTTCTTTTTTGGAGGTAAAGAAAGGCACAAAGATTTGTTCCAGGTTGTCAGGTTTGATACCATATCCGTTGTCGCTGACCGAAATATTGATCCGGTTCAAACTTTCCTCGCTGGCCACAATATCAATCCGGGGTTCCTGCACATCCCGGACCGCATGGATGGAGTTGATCACCAGGTTAATGAGCACCTGTTCGATCAGATCCGGATCAGCAGTAAGTTTCAGCCCTGAGGGGATAACCCGGTAGTTACATTTGATTTTTTGTTCTTCCACCTTGGGTTCCAGCAGCTGCCTGATGTTGTCTAAAAGCTCTTGTATTTCAAAGTGGCGGAAGCTGGGTTTGGGGATGCGGGTCAGGTTGCGGTATACTTCCACAAAATTCAGCAGGCCGCGGCTTCGTCTTTCAATGGTGTTCAATGCACTTTGTGCACTTTCTATATCATCGGGGTCGATCTCCCGTTTCAGCTTTACTTTTTCCTCATCAATCAGCAGGTCTTTGACTGTGGATGAGAGGGAAACAATGGGTGTGATGGAGTTCATGATCTCATGGGTCAGCACCCGTATCAGTTTCTGCCAGGAATCCATTTCTTTGGCTTCCAGTTCTGTGTGAATGTTTTGAAGGGAAACCATCACAAAATCTTCACTCTGCATGCGAAACTCAGTGGCCCGCACCGACAATTGCATCAGCTCGTTGTCGATAAAGACCCTGATCAGCTCGCTGTCGCCGGCTTTGATATTCTGCAGCACCTCAGAAAGGTTGGTGTCGAGTTTATCCAGCTCATGGATATACCTGAGGTTGCTGATGCGCATCATTCGTTTAAAGGCGTTGTTGAGCATGTTTACCGACCCGTCTTTGGTGAAAACCAGGATGGCAA
>PWHO01000177.1 GCA_003555385.1 Bacteroidales bacterium | reverse complement strand
GGGGGAGGCACCATCGGAGCGTGGGAATCCGTCAGCTAAAAACGTGGAGGCACGACCTCAAAACGTGGAGCAACCGCCATCAGAACGCGGGATGGCACCACCAGAGCGTGGGAACCCGCCACCGGAAAACGTGGAGGCACCGGCATCAGAACGCGGGATGGCACCACCAGAGCGCGAGAACCCGCCGCCACCGCCGGAAAATGGCGAAAGGGAAGCAGCAGATACGTTGATGATCGCCCCGGACGATCCCATCGTGGCTATGCTCGATAGCCTGGCCACCCTCTCTGTTTTTAAAACCTTAGAACGCAGGGCAGAGACTGAACAGCCCCGCAAACACAATTTCCCCCACGATTTCGTGCCGGCCTTTTCCGACTCTGTTTACCAGCGTCGCATGGATGCCCTGAATGCGAGGTCTCCCTTTGAATTCGTTTACAACGCACAGGTCAAACCATTCATTGACCTTTATGCCAATCGCCGCCGAGAACAGACTGAGCGGATGATGGGCCTGGGAGAATTGTATTTCCCGATGTTCGAAGAACAGCTCGACCGCCACAACATCCCGCTTGAGATGAAATACCTGGCCGTGGTGGAGTCTGCCCTCAACCCAACAGCGAGGTCATGGGTAGGTGCAACGGGTCTGTGGCAGTTTATGTACCACACCGGCCGGATTTATGGCCTGGAAGTGAACAGCTATGTGGACGACAGGGCTGACCCCTGGCGGGCAACCATTGCCGCTTGTGAACACCTCAACGACCTTTACGATATTTACGAAGACTGGTCACTGGTGATCGCTGCCTACAATGCGGGGCCGGGGAATGTGAACCGCGCCATTCGCCGGGCAGGCGGCGTGAGAGACTTCTGGAGCATCCGCCACTTTTTGCCGCGGGAAACCCGGAACTATGTACCGGCCTTTATTGCTGTTACTTATGTGATGGAGCATGCGGAAGCCCACAACCTCTACACCGTCCCGCCAAAATACTCCTATCTCGACGTGGATACCCTACAGGTACAGCAGGAACTCAGCATGAGGAACATCAGCAAATTGCTGGACATTTCACTGGATGAACTGCGCTACCTGAACCCGGCATTCAGGCAGAACATCATTCCGCATCACGCGGAAAACCCCTATGTGCTGAACCTCCCGAGGGAATACGCCGGATTGTTCCTGGCCAACGAAGACACCATCTACAATTACAGAACACCTGAACAGATCAGACAGGAGGAGATGGCCGCACGGCTGGCGGAAACCACCGTTCACGTGGTGCAGCGCGGGGATGTACTGGGAAACATCGCCCGGCGGTACAGCACCAGTGTCAGGGAGATCCAGCAGCTGAACAATCTCCGCGGAACGGTCATTCGCCCCGGGCAACGGCTTGTTGTCAGGGCACCGGCCGCGCCACCCCGGGCTTCGGGTAGTGCCAACGTGCATGTGGTCCGCAGCGGAGAAACCCTTGGGGTCATTGCCAACAGGTACCGGATTTCCGTTGACCAGATAAGGGAATGGAACAACCTGGAAGGCTCACTGATACGTACAGGACAGCAACTGATTGTGAGGCCACCGGAAACCAGTGTCACCAATCGCTGACACTTTTTCAACTGGCATATTTTTTGTGGCATTTTAGACAAACCAAACCCCAAACGCTATGAACCGCCGAAAGAAACAGATACACCTTTTCTCGTTTTCCATGCTGATGATTGCCCTGCTGGGCTTCGCTGCCTGTACCACGGTTGAAAGACCCAGTAAACCCTCTGCCTCAGGGCGGGCAGGAGAACTCCTGGCCGTTATGGAACCCAGGTTATGGGATGGAGAGGTGGGAGAAACCTTCCGGCAGGTTTTCCGGGCAGAAGTTCCCATGCTTCCCCAGCGGGAGCCCATGTTTGACGTGATCCACATTCCCAAAAATAATTTTACCAGTGTATTTGAACCCCACCGTCATATTTTCAAAGTAGAGTTGGATCAAACACTGGAATCACCCACCATTGAAATCACCCGCGACGTATATTCCTACCCTCAGCTGGTTGTAACGGTGAAGGGCCCAAGCCCGGCAGAAATTGCCCGTATACTCAATGACAACAAAGAAGGTTTTTATGACAGGTACCTGCAAGTAGAATACATCCGTTTGCAGAATGCCTATCGCCGCATGATCCAACGTACTTCTTACAATGTGGTGAAAGAAAGCTTCGGCCTTGAGATGATCGTTCCGGAAGGTTATTACCCGGTGGTGGAGGGAGAAGATTTCGTATGGCTCCGCAAGTCAGCCACCAACGAGGAGTTTGACCAGGCGCTGATGATCTGGAGCATGGACTATACAGACCCGGAGGTGGATTTCGATGAAGATGTCATCTGGGACCGCCGCGATTCCATCACCGAAAGGTACATCCCCGGCCAGTTCCCTGGTACCTATATGGCCACATACAGGGGCGACCCCCTGAAACTGCGCCCTCAGTTCAGGGAAGTGACCCTGAACGGAAAATACGCTATGGAGATGCGCGGACTCTGGCGCATGGAAGGCGACTTTATGGGTGGGCCTTTTGTGACCCACACCTTTGTGGATGAAGAGAACAGCAGGCTGATCATGGTGGATGGATGGGTATTTGCCCCCAAGTACGAAAAACGGGATTATATGCGCCAGGTTGAAGGCATTATGTGGTCGGCACGTTTCCCGGATCCGGAAGAAGATGAGGAGGAAGAGCTCGAAGGCATAGAGGGTGAACCCGAGGTGGAGGTAGTGCCTGAAGAAGATTGAATCAGGCACCCATGCTGATGGAAACGGATTACTTCCTGCCATTGAGTTGGCGCAGGTTAAAAATTGATGCCGGCCGGGCTTTTGCCGGGTAATTTCCCGACCGGGTTTTATGTTGTCATTGCCATGATCCAGCCTAAAACCATACATATCACCCACCCCTCGGGGCTGCTTTACGAGGCATATACCCGGTTTGCGTCATCACATCCGCAAAAATCATTTTTTCAGCTTCCTGATTTCATTGGGATGGCTGAAAAGTGGCCCGAGGCAGAATGGGTGTTGCTGCTGGCGGTAAAAGAGGGCGGAATGAAAGATCCGGGAGTCCGGCAAAAAAAAGCCCGCACCGGAGAGACGATTCATGAAGACCGGATCGCCGGATCCCTGCTGGCCGTGACTATCAGGGAAAATCAGCAGGGACCCTGGAAATACTGGCCGCTTAAGCCGTTGCACGCCAGGCTGAGTGCACGCACTCTGGTATACGGCGGCCCTTTGCTGGCCGAAGGAACCCGTCTTCAGCAGGAAACCACCCTGAAAAGCCTGCTGCACGCGCTCAACCTGCAAGTTTCGAACAACTCGCTGTTTACCCAGTTCAGAAACTTTTTTGACCTGACGGACAAGCGCATCCTGTTCAGGGATTATGGTTATCACTGGCAGGACAAGCTTAACCTTCTGGTAGACACTTCTTCCGAAGATATCGCCTGGAAAGGGTTAAGCGCCCCCCGCCGCCGGCAGGTCAACAAGAGCCTGAAAAACGGCGCCCAAATCGTCGAACACCCCACCAACGCACAAATTGACGAGTTCTACGACATCCTCCAGGAGCTTTACACCAAAAAAGTCCGCAAACCCCTACCCTCACGGGAGTTCTTCCATGCCCTGCATGAACTAAGCCTGAAACCCGGATCTTCGGCTCCGCAACCAACAACCCCGCCAGCCTC
>PWHO01000224.1 GCA_003555385.1 Bacteroidales bacterium | reverse complement strand
GAGAAAATGAATGAACAGATTGAAAAACTTAGTGGAACTTGGGGTGGCAAACAAAAATCCCAACCACAAGAAGATAACGATCCTAAAAAAGAGTTTGCTCAAATCGCCAACGCATTCAAAAAAAGAAAATATTAAATTAGGAGAGTAAAACAATATGGCATATAGCGATAGCGCAACACCGTTTGTAGACCCTTATGCAACGCAAAGGGTACTAGCACAACGTTATCTACAAAATGTATTTCAACAATTGATTTGGACAGATGGTAGAGGTGTATCACACGCCTTTGAACCAGATGGCAATGCATTGGAAGTTAGAATTATCCGACACAAACCATTGTCTGGTAACTCACGTACAATTGGTGAGGGCGGAGCAACAAACAACTCACACTTTAATGACAACTCGGCAGAAACCCCAGCGTCAGACAATTACATGCTAAGACTTAATGAACTCTATGACCGCATGGTAGAATTGCCACAAGTTATGGACGACATGATTTCTCTTAACGTGCTAAACGCAACTGCGGATAGCATTGAGTGGCGTACTATTGAGTTGATTAACTCATATACACTTGCCCACAAAATTGCAGGAGCATTTAACTATGCACTTGATAGCGGTGACACAAGCCGAGTTATTAAATTTGATGAGGCTAACGACAAAATGTTGGATAAAGTATTCGAAGCACACAAATACTTGAACAAAGGTGATAGAGATAATGGTATTTCAACATTCCCATTGCAAAATCGTCTTGCAGTATTTAGTGCCGATGGACAATACCTATTGCAAACCGTTGAAAAAGCAGTGTTTGAAGTTGGATCATCTAGAGCGGTTGAATTGCTTGAAATTGGTTCAGCGGGTGACACAACCGTAGCAAACCAAGTAAACACCGATACCACTGGTTTCTTTGGTTTTATCAACCAAACACCACTACATATGATTGCAGATAACATCATTGATTTGGCCGAGCAATATATGGACTTAACACAAGATATTCTCGTAGATAACTTCTTGGGAGTTATTTCGGCTTCACAAGGTACATTGCGTGGTATGGCAACCGGAAACAGCGTAAAAGTTGTTGACAGCGTTAGAGGACAAGGCTACCTATTCCAACCTAAATTCCGTTGGGGTATTGAAGTAATCTACCCTAAATCTATTGTTGTTATTATGAAAGATGACTTCGATTTTGCAACAGAAGTGACGGATCCAATTACAGTTGAAGGACCAGAAAGTCAAGCATAATAGTTATAATTACGAGGGTGTGAGCAGTGCGACTTGTTCGCACCCTTACTAATTGTAATTATCAATATAAAATGAGGTGAAAATATGTATGTAGAAGAATTATTGGATTTACGAACAGAGAACCCAATAGAAGATAAAGACATGTTTTTTGATGAAGAGTATCAACAATATGTCCTTAAAAAAGATTACCCACTCAATCGTTTGTTTTTAGATGAAGGCATTGAACAATGGGCAAAAACGTCTAAACAGTTTGATAAAATTTTGTTAGAAGTAAGTGATGATATTTATCGTTTTATCGAAAACCATACACAACGAGCCTCTATAAGAACAAAACAATTTATCGCTAAAAAAGATGAGATGGCAAGAATTGCAATTAAAAGAGCAATGTTAGCACAAGTTAGATATTATCTTAGAAGCGGTGCTGGCGCTGTTAAAGATATGGTTGGTGTAGACATTGAGAGATCAAGAGTTATTAAAATTAACGAACTTCGTGGGGACAGACAATTAAGCCCAGACGCAATAACCATTTTAAACTCTCACCCTGTTTTAACATACACAGGCGGAATTTATAAAATAAAAATTAAAGAGGGATAAAATGAATTTTACCCAATTAGCGTTAGGCGAATTTTATTTAGGTAAATACCACGAATATGATATGGACAAAGAAGAATTGTTACCACCAAGAGAGTTTAGGTATAAGACATACGATGATACTCAATTTAGGGAAAACGAACAACAACGTCAATCAGGTGGCAAAACATCAACATATAGCGTGTCTATTCAAACGACAGCGGATTTTCCATTCAAGCGTGGAGATAAGATAGAGTTAATGAACAAGGTTATAAACGGTAAAACGTTAGTGTTATCTATAAGCACAGTTGAATATGTAGAAAATACACCGTTGGCAATGACAAATATATTTTATACGCAAGCCAATAGACACCCTAAACGATTACACTTGAACAAGGCATGATATAATGGATAACTTATTATATTGGTTGGTATACACACGATTACAATCATTATTACCGGTTGAAAGTGGAAATTTAAGGTATAACGGATTTAGGGGGAGAACAACTGAGTGGGGTGCTTCATATTACATCAATTTGCAAGTAGCACCATACTTCGAATGGTTAGACAAAGGTCAAGGACCTGTTACACGATATGAAGGAATATTTCAAGATATGTTAGCGGTAGCGGTTGATGAAGTGGCTATGTATCATAGAAAGGGTACACCATTTTTAAAGAAAAAACTTTCTAGAAGACAAGATGTTTTACAACGAGAAGACGTAGCAACCATGAATGCAACCAGAGATAGAGAAAGAGATAAATGGTTGAAAAAAACAAGGGGGATTATATATTGATACATTTAGAAGATGATATTAAAAAATCGCTAAGCGAAATGCTTAACGACAATACTTATGGTGTGGAATTTGACGTTAATTTATACCACTACAATAAACCCTCTTACTTTATAAATAAAAAGTTTGATACATCTTCTTATAAAATAGAAGAGATTAAATATATTATTACGCTTATTGAAGAGATAGAAGGGAGTTATGAAGATGTACCACATTTAGATTTAATGTCACCGGTTGTGTTTATGTCGTTTATGATCCCTGTTTCTAATAATGAAACGAGTTATGATAGATTAAAAGGTCAACCAAACTTCAAAGGGTTTATGAGCGCATTAGAAGAAATAAGAAGAAAAAACCAAGCAAGAGTAATTAACTTAGGAGAAACTGGTTGGTGGTTAAAATATGATAGTGGATTTAGAGTGAAAGATGAGAGCGCCAATGTTGAAACGTTTGACTTTAAAATAAAACCACTTGATAATGTAGAAGAAACACTAATAATTGATAGCACACAAATTAAATTAGATAAATCGGAAAACTTCTTATCAATAAGAACGGGCACAACAAACTATGGCTTTGAATATGAAAAAGACAAGGCGTATGATTTTAAATTAAGTAAAGATGGCAATGATATTGTTGTAACGGTAATCGATGATAACGGTGACACGCAAGAAAAAACAATACCAAATAGAGATTTACCAAACTCAATAAAATTCAACACATTTAATGGGTATTATTATTACATAGGTGTTAGCGAAGAAACAGAAGGTTATAATTCTATACACATTGAAGACTTTGACACGTTAGAAAACGAAATTGATAGTGAATGGGATATTATTAAAGATAACGAGGATAAGCGTGGTGCGGTGGCGTTTGGTGACAAAGGCGATATAACCATAACGTTTTCAACACCAAGACCCGCAAGCCAAACATATCAATTTGGCATTGATGGCGTATACCACCAAACATTTGATTATAATCTATCCATGTCATATTCAAAAGATGTATTCTTAGGCAATCATTACCGATATTTCATTGATGGTGTAGAAATATTCCCAATATCAAGAAATCAAGGGTATACAGGAGAACCAGACAGCG
>PWHO01000052.1 GCA_003555385.1 Bacteroidales bacterium | reverse complement strand
CTTTCAGCCGAAGCTGGACCGCCAGAAAATTATGTCACTGTTTGATCTGACATTTATCCGTCAAAACGGCAATGTCATCTTTCTGGGACCGCCGGGTGTTGGGAATTATGCGAAGCATTCCCTTATGTAAAGTAATGAAGCTAACGCCTTCCCAATTCAAATGATAGCGCAAAATCACTTTCCATAATATTATCCTTGAAACTTCAAACCATTTCAAAGGAGAATAATATGGAAAGAGCAACGATCAGAGAATTGAGCGAAGCGGTCATCGGGGAACTTGAACGACTCGGATATGCTTCCGCGACAATCAAATTGTATCAGAGGTTGTATAAAAAACTTCTACAGTATGCGGATGAGAGGCGAATAAATCACCATTCCTTAGACGTGTGTCGCCGGTGGCTGAGAGATTTCTTTGGAATAGATCCTACGCTAGTGGTCATGAGCAATGACAACACTTACAGGCGAAGCTCCTATCTTCCAATCCGGGTATGTCAGTGCCTGACTGAATGGCAGCTCCATGGATGTCTGCCGCTAAAAAAACAGGGCAAACTAGCCGCCCTCGAGCTTCCCAGGCAATTCGAAGAAGCATATGATTCATACGTCGCCCTTTGCTGTGAAGCAGGATACTCAAAAAGGGGCACCTACACCAGGCTCAATCGGATCAAACGTATGCTGCTTTTTTTCGATCAGAATGGGGTGTCAAGCTTGAAAGACATTACCGCCGGAAGGATATCGGAGTTTTTCCGCTCACAAATTGAACTGGATAGTCGGACAGTCGCCGCCATGCTGACCTCAAGCAGGGTGTTTTTCCGTCATCTTTACCGAAAGGGGTTTACTCAAGAAGATCTATCGGAAAAATTGCCGGTGGTAAAAGCAAACCGGAAGTTCCGTCTTCCTCGCATATGGAAACAGGAAGATGTACTGACAGTTCTCAATTCAATAGATCGTGGCAATCCCGTTGGTAAACGCGATTACGCCATTATGATGCTTATCACCCGATATGGATTGCGTTCAGCTGATGTAAAAAGCTTGAAGCTCTCTGATCTGCGCTGGAGTGAGAATTTGATTGAAATTGTGCAGAGTAAGACCCGCAAGCTGTTGAGATTGCCGTTGTTGCGGGACGTCGGGTGGGCTGTCATTGATTACCTGAAGAATGGTCGGCCCCCCTCCGAGTATCCCGAGGTATTCCTTACCTGCACAGTTCCAATACGGCCATTCGGTCAGAACTCCTGCGCTTTGAATGCCATTTTGGCCAAACGAGTCCGGCAGGCGGGCATCAGAATCCCCAGCGAAGTACCCAAAGGTATGCATTCGCTTCGACATACTCTTGCCAGCATGATGCTTGCAAATGATGTCGAGCTTCCGGTCATCTCCTCGGTACTAGGACATGTCACTTCTGAGGCGACCAGCGTTTACCTCCATACTGACATTGCCCGACTGAGAGAATGTGTTCTTGATCCTGAGGAGGTATGGCCCAATGAAAACACATGAAGAAACATTTGCGCAGGTCGTGGACGACTATATTCAGGAAAAACGGGCAACCGGATATCGTTTCGACAAAGGATCGCAGATGCTCCGCCGAATCGTTGATATCCAAGAAGAGACAGATCATTGCGCTCCCCGCCTATCCCGAGAACTGGTAGAACGGTGGATTGAGAAAACACCGTGGGAAAACGAATCTAACAGAAGCAACAGGATCTCCATTCTTCGCGGTCTGGGGATATACATGGTTCGTATGGGATATGATGCGATTATCGTTCCACAGCGCCTCACCCTTGTGAAGGGCTACGCCTATACGCCCTACATCTTTTCCGATCGAGAGATTGGCTCGCTGCTCGATACCGTAGACCGGCTGTGCGCCACTGGCATCTCAATTCATTCGGATCTGGTCTTTCCGGTGGTGTTCCGGCTCCTGATTGGCTGCGGATCACGCATCACCGAAACACTCCAGATAGAAAAAAAGGACGTCGATGTCGAAAACGGCACAGTATCGCTACGCAACACGAAGAACGGGAAAGAGCGAATCATTCCCATGGCCGAATCTCTTGTGCGGAGATGTCAGGAATATGTATGTAAAACTGAATCCATATCCAGCTTCAACTCATCACGATGGTTTTTTCCTAATAAGGAGAAGATACCTTACAATTCCGGAACAGTTTACAGCCTGTATAGAAAGGCGCTACGCTTGTCAAGCATTTCTCACGGCGGCAGGGGGAAAGGTCCTCGTATGCATGACCTGCGCCACACCTTTGCTGTTCGCGTCCTAAACAAGTGGGTGCGAGATGGCAAGAATCTCACGACAGCACTTCCCTACCTTGCTATTTACATGGGGCATGAAGGGCTGAAAGCATGCCAACATTATCTGCGGCTCACAGCAGTAATGTTTCCTGAGTTAATAAGTACGGTAGAGAAAGAATATGGGTGGATCATACCGGAGGCCTATCATGAAAGAGACTGATTTTGCACTACATATCAATGGCTTTCTCTCGCGCTACCTGCCCGGACAGCGGAACCTGAGTACCAACACCATCACCTCCTATCGAGACGCTTTTAAACTGTTTCTGGTATTCTGCGAGACGGACAAAAAGATGAAGGCAGACAAGATTCGCATCACCGACCTCACTCCGGAGTTGCTGACCGAATACCTCGCTTGGCTTGAACGGGTGCGGCATTGTGGGGTTGGAACCCGGAACCAACGATTGGCTGCGTTCAAATCATTTTTTCACTATGTGGCTTCAAAGCAGCCGGAGCATCTATTAAATTGCCAGCGTATACTAAACCTTCCAATGAAGAAGGTTGCACGCAGAGCGATGAACTACTTCAGTCCAGAAGGATTACATCTGTTACTCAGCCAGCCCGATACCAGGACTCCGAAAGGGCGCCGTGACCATGCGCTGCTCGTGCTTCTCTACGATACCGCAGCCAGAGTCCAGGAGATTATCGATCTTCGGGTGCGGGATGTCAGACTCGAGCATCCTGTAACAGTCACCCTGCACGGAAAAGGTAGAAAGATACGCGCTGTTCCTGTCACCGCCAAGACAGCATCTATCATGGAAATATACTTTCAGGAGAAGGGATGGATCGGAAGATCCAGTGCACTTGATTTTCCGGTATTCATGAACAGCCGGAAATGCAAACTGTCACGAGCAGGCGTTGCACACATCCTGTCTAAACACGTCAAGAGCATGTCCATTGAGAGCAGTCACCATGTACCACCGGGATCGATTTCACCTCACTGCCTCAGGCATTCAAAGGCCATTCATTTGCTCAGAAGTGGTGTGCCGCTGATCTACATTCGGGATATTCTCGGCCACGTTTCGGTGATAACCACGGAAATATATGCAAAGGTGGATGCCGAAGAGAAACGCAAGGCGATCGAAGACGTGTATGAAGTACCGTCACAGGATATCATACCCAACTGGGAGAAGGATCGGGGGCTGATGTCCTGGCTTTCTGAACTTTGTAATTAAAATATTATGTAAAGTAGCGGAAGGGCTTATCGTTACATGGAGTGAAGTTGCGCGGGCAACTTTACATAAGGGAATGCTTCGCATAATTCCCATTATGTAAAGCTTTACATAAGGGCAAATCGTATCTGGCCTGCGCCCTTGCCCAGAAAGCCTGCCGGGAGGGTTACAGCGCCCTGTATCTGCGCGTACCCAAATTGTTTACCGATCTTGACCTGGCAAAAGGTGACGGCCGCT
>PWHO01000323.1 GCA_003555385.1 Bacteroidales bacterium | reverse complement strand
TTCTTTTATACCTTTGCCGGACCAAATTTTCTGAAGGAAAGCGGCATTATGCAAATAGATCATAAACCCCGGGGTATTCACTGGCTGGCACTGGTGCTGCTGGTGCTGGTCTGGGGGAGTTCATTTATTCTGATCAAGCGGGGTTTGGTTGCCTTCAGCAGCATGGAGGTAGGGGCCCTGCGGATCGGTATTTCTTTCCTGGTGCTTTCCCCCCTGCTGTTTCGTCACCTGAAAAAAGTCCCCCGGAATAAACTGGTGTACTTTATGGCAGCCGGCCTGATCGGAAACGGGCTGCCTCCTTTCTTGTTTGCCAAAGCACAAACGGTGATCGACAGTTATATGGCCGGAGTTCTCAACTCCCTGACGCCATTGTTTACGCTGCTGATCGGGGTGGCCCTTTTCAGCGTGAAGACCCGCTGGGTCAATGTGGTGGGAGTTGTTGTCGGTCTGGCCGGGGCCATCGGGCTTCTGACGGCGGTGAACGGCGGGGAGCTTAACAACATGTGGTACGGGTTGTTTGCGGTGGCTGCGGCTGTATGCTATGCCACCAATATGAACCTGATCAAACAGTACCTGTATGGGTTCAATGCCCTGACCATCACTTCAGTGGCTTTTATGTTTATCGGGGTTCCCTCGCTGATCTGGTTGTTTGCCGGCAGCAGTTTTTTGACTGTACTGTCAGATGACCCGGCCGGATGGTCAAGCCTGGGCTATATTGCCATACTGGCCATTGTGGGTACCGCACTGGCCATGATCATTCACAACTGGCTGATCAAACAAACTTCGGCACTGTTTACTTCTACGGTCACTTACCTGATGCCGGTTGTATCGATCTTCTGGGGAGTGGCCGACGGAGAAGTTTTTCTGCCTCTTTATATTCTCTGGATTGCCATGATATTGCTTGGTGTATACCTGGCCAACAGGCGCCAGAGAAAACCCAGGCAAACGACCGGCTGAAAGGGGGGCTGGTTACCGGCTGAAAGCAAATCATCATGACCTGGTGAGCGTGAACCAGTACCACCGGCTGAAAGCAAATCAACCCCAGGTACTGTAAGGGTTTTTGGCCAGGGAGGCATTGTAATACCGGGGGTTGCCGGTGACTTCTTCTCCCAGCCAGCCGGGACGTTCAAAAGCTTCATCCGGTGATTCCAGTTCTACTTCAGCCACGATCAGCCCCTTGTTGTCTCCCAGGAATTCATCCACTTCGAATGTGTGGCGGCCGGCCGGAACCCGGTGCCTGATCTTTTCAATCATACCGGGTTCGCAGATCTCCAGTAATTCACGGGCTTCCTTTTCCGGGATCTCTTTTTCCCATTCGTAGCGGCTGGTGCCTTTTTGCCGGGCTTTCCCCTTGATGGTCAGAAATCCTTTTTTTCCTTCAATCCTGACCCGCACTGCCCGCTCTGGTGCGGAAGACAGGTATGCCTGCATGATCCGGGTCCGGACGGTTGTGTGCGGACGAAAGTCGCCGCCTACCAAAAATTTTCTTTCAATTTCCTGTGCCATAAGGGGTGGTTTATAAAAAAAGCCAGGGCGACCAGCTGCAAGCCAGGGTGACCAGCTGCAAGTCAGGGTGACCAGCTGCTTAACAAAGATAAGCAAAAGGTGATCAATACGCCCGGTGCCGGGGGGCTGTTGCGGGGATTTACCTCTAACGGTTGTGTAACTCTACCGGTTGTGTAACTGTACCGGTTGTGTAACTGCGACGATTGTGTAACTTTGCCGGGTCACTGGGGGGTGCCCGCTGGAGATATGACCCTGCAGAGGGAGGAGCCTTTAGGGTCGCCCGTTTGCATGGGAGTGGGTGCATAGTCCTGCCAGGGCATCTCATAAAACACAGAAAGAAAAATATTTAGCCGGGGCCTTGTACCTTGGTAATTTTTATTTATCTTTGCACCCCAATATTCGAGTAACTCATTTTTAACCAAGGACAAGAGATGTACGCAATTGTTGAAATAGGCGGCCAGCAATTCAAGATTCAAAAAGACCAGAAGCTTTTTGTAAATCTGCTGGATAACGAAGCGGGCAACGAACTGGAGTTTGACCAGGTGTTATTGCTGGCTGACGGCGAAAATATTCAGGTGGGAACTCCCGTTGTGGAAGGCGCAAAGGTAAAGGCCAAAGTGCTGGAGCATGTGAAAGCCGACAAGGTGCTTGTTTTCAAGAAGAAAAGGCGCAAAGGCTATCAGAAGATGAATGGTCATCGCCAGCCGCTGACCCAGATCCAGATTGAAGAGATTACCGCATAACAGATTGGCAACTGAAAATTAAGAAACTATGGCACATAAGAAAGGAGTTGGTAGCTCACGTAACGGTCGCGAGTCGCATAGCAAAAGACTCGGTGTTAAAATATTTGGTGGCTCTGTGGCCACTGCCGGAAACATTATTGTCAGGCAGCGTGGTACCAGACATAACCCGGGCCGCAATGTAGGGATGGGTAAGGATCATACCCTGTATGCGCTGATTGATGGCAAGGTGGTTTTTAAAAAGTCATACGGTAATAAGTCTTATGTTTCTGTTGAACCTGTGGCAGAGGCACCGGTGGCTGAAACAACCGATAGCAAGCCTGTGGCTGAAGCCGCTGTGGAGAAAACTCTCGAAGAACCCACTGCAGAGGCTTCCGGCGAGGGTGAAACCCCTGCTGAAACCCAGGCATAAGGTGCTTCAGATTTCCGGGTTACCGGAGACCATCGCAATATATAATCCTGCCACGGCAGGATTTTTTTTTGCCGTGGTTTTCGTAATTTTGACTCTTTGCAACAACTGAGTAATAACAGTCCAAATAAAGACCATGATTGATATTCAACTTATCAGGGAGAACAGCCGTGAGGTGATTGAGCGGCTTAAGGTGAGAAATATGGATGCCGCCGACCTGGTGGAACGCGTCGCGGAGGCAGACAGTGAGCGAAGGCAGATGCAGAAACAGCTGGATGATACACTGGCAGAAAGCAAGGTGCTGGCCCGGCGTATCGGTGAATTGTTCAAATCCGGTAAGGGGCAGGAAGCCGAAGACTTAAAACAGGAATCAGCCCGATTGAAGCAGCAGGCTAAATCCCTCCAGGAAAAGCTTGACGTGGTTGCCTCCGGATTGAATGAGCTGATGACCCGTTTACCCAACATTCCCCATCCTTCTGTGCCTCCTGGTAATACTGAGGCTGATAATGAGATTGTCAGGGAAGAGGGAGAAGCTGAGGCGGCTGCACCGGAAGCACTTCCGCACTGGGAGCTGACCAAAAAGCTTGACATCATTGATTTTGAAGCAGGAACCAAGATTACCGGTGCGGGTTTCCCGGTGTATAAAGGTAAGGGAGCCCGGCTTCAGCGTGCCCTGATCGCTTTCTTTCTGGATGAGGCCGCAAAAGCCGGTTACACGGAAATCCAGCCACCGCTTCTGGTCAATGCTGATTCTGCCTATGGTACCGGGCAGCTTCCCGACAAGGACGGCCAGATGTACCATGTACAGTCGGATGACCTTTACCTGATTCCCACTTCGGAGGTCCCGGTTACCAATTTGTTTCGCGATACAATCCTGAAAGGGGATGAGTTGCCGGTGAAGTACACTGCGTATTCTGTTTGCTTCCGCCGGGAAGCTGGCTCATATGGAAAAGATGTACGTGGGTTGAACCGTTTGCACCAGTTCGATAAAGTAGAGATTGTGCAGGTAACCCATCCGGAGAAAAGCTACCAGGCACTGGATGAAATGGTTGACCATGTGGCTGCTTTGCTGAAAAAACTTGAACTTCCATTCCGGGTTGCCAGGTTATGTGGCGGTGACCTGGGGTTTGCAGCCGCGCTGACCTTTGACCTGGAAGTTTGGTCGGGGGCGCAGGGGCGCTGGCTGGAAGTGAGTTCGGTATCGAATTTTGAGACCTATCAGTCGCACCGGCTTAAGCTTCGTTACCGTTCACCCGAAGGCAGGAACTTGCTGGCACACACCCTCAATGGCAGTGCCCTGGCTTTGCCCCGTATTGTGGCGGCATTGTTGGAGAATAAGCAGGATCAAAACGGCGTTATCATACCGGAGGTCCTGCGTCCTTATACGGGCTTTGACAGAATTCAGGAATAAAAAGCGTTTGCGATGCGAAGGATGATTGCCCTGTTTTTGATGTTTTGCGGCTTCCTGTTGATGATGCCGGCCGGTCTTGATGCTTCTGACACCACAGATGAGCGGCTTGCTGCCCAGTATTTCAGGGGGGGTGATTATGAGCGTGCTGTGGCAATCTATGAGCAGTTGTACGAGGAAAACCCAACTCCCCTTATTTACAATAACTATTTGATCAGTCTGCTGGAACTTGAGGAATACAGAAGTGCCCGGCGACTGACACAGGCTCAGCAGGAAGCAAACCCGGACGACATCCGGTATGCCGTTGACCATGGGTGGGTGCGTCAACGGGAAGGGAATGACAGGCGTGCACGACGTCATTTTGATGGCCTCATTGACGACTTGCAGGCGCGTTATCCCGATGTGGTTGATCTGGCCACTGCGTTTGAGGCGCGGGAATATACCGACAGGGCACTGGAAACTTTCAAACGTGGCCGGGAATTGTTGGACGACGATTATCCCCTGCATCTGCATATCGCCGAACTCCATGAAAAAAAGGGAGATTATCAGTTCATGATGGAGGAGTACCTGGATTACCTGAACGAATACAGGGAAGATATGGACAGGGTCAGGGGGATCATACAGGATGCCATTGCCAGTGACCCGGATTTTTCGCGCAATGAAGCTTTGCGAAGGGTGCTGCTGGCCCGCACCCAGCGTCATCCTGACAATATATTATATGCGGAGATGCTGTTGTGGTTGTCGATGCAGCAACAGGATTTTCGGATGGCTTTCCGCCAGGCCAGGGCCCTGGACCGCCGGCTGGGCCGGGAAGGGGAATTGGTGTTGGAGGTGGCTGATCTCAGTGCCCGCAACGAATATTATGAGTTGGCTGCTGAAGCCTATCAGTACCTGCTCGACCAGGGAGAAGAGGCCCCTTTTTACCTGGAATCCCTGGTGGGGTTCCTGAATGTAAGGTTTCTGGCCGTTACCAGCGGCTATGAATATGAGAGGGAAACATTGGAGGAGGTGGAGCAGGAATACATCCAGACCATTGATCGAATGGGGATACGCGGGGCTACCGTTCAGCTGGTAAGAAACCTGGCAAGGCTTCAGGCTTTTTACCTCGACCGGACTGATGAGGCCATCAGGCTTCTGGAGGATATACTGGACCTGTCAGGTGTTTCCAACAGAGTGAAAGGGGAGTGCCGGGTAGAACTGGCCGACATTTTGCTTCTGACGGGTGAGGTTTGGGATGCCACATTGCTATACTCCCAGGTGGACCGGATGTTCCGTGATGATCCCCTGGCACATGAAGCCAAATTCAAAAATGCCCGGCTTTCTTATTTTATCGGGGAGTTTGACTGGGCCAAGGCACAGCTTGATGTGCTGAAAGCCGGAACATCCAGGCTGATCGCCAATGACGCCATCAGGCTTTCCCTCCGGATACAGGATAATGTCACCGGAGACGGAAACACCAAACCCCTGGAGATGTTTGCCCGGGCTGAACAGCATATTTTTACGCACCATTACAACAGAGCGGAGCAGGTGCTGGACTCCATACGCGATCGTTTCCCCGCCCACCAGATCAATGACGATGTGTTGTATGCCCGTTCGGAGATCATGGAAAGCAGGGGAAATTACGAGGCTGTGGACAGTTTGCTGACCGTGATCGCAGAAGATTACCCTGGCGGGCTGCTGGCCGATGAAGCGTTGTTTAAACGCGCGGAACTGCACCAACATTATTTTGAGAACCATGACAAAGCCATGGAGTTGTACCAGCGGATCATGATCGACTATCCGGGGAGCATATATACCCTGACGGCCAGAAATCGCTTCCGTGCGCTTCGCGGTGATATGGTAAACTGAACCATGCAATTGTGAAACATCATGTTAGCCCCAAAAAAGCACTGGGTCAGCATTTCCTGGCCGATGCCCATATAGCACGGCAAATTGCCGGCAGTCTGACCGGTCACGGGAACTATACAGCTGTTCTGGAGGTGGGTCCCGGTACCGGAATGCTCTCACGCCACCTGGTAAACCGGGAGGATATCCGTTGGTACGGGCTGGAAGTGGATGGTGAATCTGTGCTATACCTGCATGGCAAGTACCCTGAACTGAAGAACCGCATCATTGAGGGAGACTTCCTGAGCTGGGATATTTCAACCATTGCCGGAAAAGAACCTTTAGCTGTTATCGGCAATTTTCCCTATAATATATCTTCCCAGATCTTGTTTCGTGTGTTGTACAACAGGTACCAGATCCCTGAAGTGGTTGGGATGTTTCAGAAGGAGGTGGCCAAACGGATTGCGGCACCCCCGGGAAGCAAAACATATGGCATTCTCAGTGTGCTGATGCAGGCGTTTTACGAGGTTGAGTTATTGTTTGACGTTCCGCCTCATGTGTTTGTTCCTCCGCCCAAGGTAGACTCCACCGTGCTTCGTTTCACTTCCAGGCCGGATATGTCGCTTGACTGTGATGAGGCGCTGTTTTTTGCGGTGGTAAAGACGTCTTTCAACCAAAGAAGGAAGACACTCAGAAACTCGCTGAAAGGGATGCATATTAACTGGGCGGAGCTGGATCCCCGGATGCAGGGAGAACGTCCGGAGCAACTCACGGTGCAGGAATTTGTGGAGATTGCCCGGCAGGTTGGTTAAGGCCTGCTTTTATTTCCGGTTAAAAAATGTATTTTTGTTTGAAAAGGGAAGCAGCTGCTTATGACAACCAGGAAGTTTAATACATTCGAGTACATTGGTCGGGAAGCCGGCCCGGATCCCGGTGGCCTGCACAGGGAAGGCATGTTTGAGACTCCTCATGGATTTGCTTTTGTGATCGCTGCCAGCCAGGGAGAGGTAGAACAGGATGCCGGACGTACGGCAACTGCCCTGGAGCGAATCAGGTATTACCTGGAAAATGAGACGGATGACAAGGTGGAGGAAGTATCCCGGAATGCCCTGATGTACACAAGTGGCTATCTGTATCAGGCCTTTCAGAAAGAAGCGGAGGGCGATCTGCCGCCCCTGAGTTGTTTGTGTGTCATTGTCAGGGATGGGAAAGTATATTATGCCTGGGTCGGTGATATTTGCCTGTATGTTTTTACGGGCAAAAGGATGGTTCCCCTGTCATGGCCGGTGGATGAACCTCAAGGCGCTGGTGTCGCCGGTGCTTTTATGGGAGAACAGCCAGTGGTTGCCCCGCAGTTTCCCGCAGAACCGCTGCTTCCGGTAAATGAGGACATGTTGCTTGCTGGTTCGGGAAGGAGTTGTGAGTTGTTTTGCCTGAAGCAGACAAGAAAAATTCTTCAGGACTCCATGCCATCTCAGACAAAAGTGGCACGGATGACACGCCTGTTTGAAGGAGAAGAAGGCCAAAAGCAGGTTCTGGCTTTGCAAATGCTGCGTTTTTACAACCTGGAGAACCGTCAACGGAGTTTTATTGAAGGCCGGGAGCAGTTGGCTCACCGGTCAAAGTCATCAGCTGAAACAGAAGATATGCCGAAGAAGAAATCCAAAAAGCAGCTGCCTGATAAGGATATGCTGCAAAAAATCAAATACATTGCCTACCTGGCAGGGATACTGTTGGTTGGGTACATGGTGTATGACCTGTTTCTTTACGATCCAAAGCCGGCGGTGAATATTCCAATTGTTGCTGAAACAGCGGAGGTGGAAATTGAATCGCCTGATGATACCCTCTCGCTGGCCATGGATGAGCCCCGCGCTTTACCTGAAGATATTCCTTACACCGTACGTGGGGGAGATACCTGGGGGAGGATTTATACCCAGTTTGGCGTATGTTCATGGTTCATCATTAACCACCCTCCGAATACCGGGCGATTTGGCCGTGATGGTAGCCTGATTGCCGATGCCCGTTTGCAGATTCCGGTAAGGTATTCCAGTGACCCTGAACTGAATCCGCACTATTACACAGAGTTTACCACCGAGGTGGTCGGTCCTTCCTGTGAAAATGCCGGTCAGGAATTGCTGGATAATTTCCGGGAAATGGTGCAAACCCAATAACGACAGTTATGCCTGTATTTGGAGATGTGTTGTTTTTGGACAGTGCCCACCCCTTGCTTTCTTCTGAGCTGGAAGGGCTTGGATACAATTGTATTCATGATCCGGAAATTACCCATAAAAAATTACTTGCCTTGATGCCCCGGCTGACCGGTATTATTGTCAGGAGCAAATTCTTTTTGGGCGAAAATGAACTTCAGCGTGCCGAAAAACTGCGTTTTATTGGTCGGGTTGGAAGTGGCCTTGAAAATATTGATGTGGCATATGCCGGCCGCATGGGCATAGCTTGCCTGAATTCTCCGGAGGGGAACTGTGATGCTGTGGGTGAACACGCCACCGGATTGCTCTTGTCACTTGTCAATCATATCTGCAAGGCCCACCACGAGGTTTGTAATGCTTCCTGGATACGGGAGGAGAACAGGGGGACGGAACTCAGGGGGAAGACCATGGCAATTATCGGATATGGCCATACGGGAAGTGCTTTTGCCCGTTGCCTTGGCGGATTCGGAATGGATATCCTGGCTTACGACAAATACAAAACAGGCTATGGTTCTGAATGGGTAGAGGAGGGCAATATGGAAGAGATTTTCCGCCGTGCCGATTTTTTGAGCCTGCATGTGCCGCTGACCGATGAAACCCGCTACCTGGCGGATTTTGACTACCTGAACAGCTTTCGGAAAAATATCTTCCTGATCAATACCTCGCGTGGTCCGGTGGTGGATACGGCGGATCTCTGCCGTGCACTGCGTTCGGGTAAGGTGCGGGGTGCCGCGCTGGATGTCCTTGAATACGAACATCTCTCTTTTGAAGACCTGGACTTATGGGATCTTCCTGAACCTTTCCGGTTCCTGGCCGGCCACCCTCGTGTGGTGCTGACTCCTCATGTTGCCGGATGGACCCATGAATCCCACCTGAAACTTTCCAGGGTTCTGGTGGATAAAATTAAACACCTGGCTGATTAAAGGGTCAGCTTTGTTTTTTGACAAGCAGCTGCAAGGTGGTTCTGCTCCTTTGCTCCATCATAACTTCCCTGTCTTTCACCAGGTCATCCAGCTGCGCATTCTCATAATGCCTGACGGTGATCAGCTGGAGTCCTTCGTTATAACGGGTGGTAAAATTCTGCTCCAGGTCTTTGAGTAATGCGGGTGTTTTTGTTTTGTCAAAATCAAAACACACGGAAAAGCTGATGGCGGAATTCTGCATGAGGTTGATCTTAACGCCGTTTCGTGCAAAGTCGGCGAAGATACGCGAGAGATTATCTTCGGCAATAAAACTGAAGTCTTTCGGGAAAATGGACACCAGTACCTGGTTGAACTTGACAATATATGACGGGCATACCCCGTCATTTGAGGCATTGTCATCGATGACCGATCCGCCCGATTCAGGTTTTTCAAAGGATCTTACTTTGAGGGGGATGCCTTTGCTCAAAAGTGGTTTGATTGTTTTGGGATGAATCACCGTGGCCCCGTAGTAAGACAATTCAAGGGCTTCCTGGTAACTGATGTTTTCCAGCAAAACAGAATTTTTCAGCAGTTTTGGATCCGCATTCAATAATCCCGGCACATCCTTCCATATTACTACCTCCCTGGCCTGCAGTGCGTAAGCAATAATGGCGGCGGTATAATCTGAACCTTCTCTTCCGAGAGTGGTGGTAAATCCCTGTGGGGTTCCCCCGAGAAATCCCTGGGTAATGACCAGTGAGGGGGTGTCCTGACCCGTTCCCGGTTTCAGGAAAGGAGCAAGTTGCTCCTGTATTGTCTGAACACTCATGATCCAGTCAACACGTGCATCTCTGAAACTGGCATCCGTAATGATCAGTTTTTGAGCCGGGTATAAACGATTCGACAAACCGGTTTCAGTCAAATAAGTGCTTAGGATCTGGGTGGAAACCATTTCACCGGTCGATACAATGCGGTCGTACTCGTAGTTGTAGTTGTTTCCCGGTTTCTCAATGATGTAATAGTACAGGTGGTAAAACAGTTGCTCCAGGGTGTTGAAAACCGGGTGGGTGCGATCGGGAAAGAGTTCTTCGGCAATCGCCATGTGCCGGGTTTTGATCTGTGTAAAATCTTCCATCATAGCCTCCCGGTTGCCTTCCATGAAGTGTGCACACAGACGCTCCAGGGCATTGGTGGTTTTGCCCATGGCTGACAGTACGACCACCAGGGGGCTGGTGCCATGATGGTCTCTGATGATCCTTGCTACATTTTTTACAGAATCGGGATCTTTTACTGAGGCCCCGCCAAACTTGAATACACGCATTTGTTGTCCTGGTTCTGATCAGCAATAAACGGCCAGCTTGCCGCACTAAATGCAAAGTTAGAAAAAATAGCTTCAGCCTTAATGAAGAATCCCCGGCCTGAAAATCAGGGCCGGGGATCGATGCATGAAAGAGAAAATATAGCGATTGATAATGGCCGGGTGTTACTGCTCTTTAAGGGCCTCCATCAGTTTTTTTCGCGTAAAGAATATGCGGCTTTTTACGGTACCGATTGACAGGCCCAGTTTGTTAGCGATTTCTTTGTATTTATATCCCTGGTTGTACATCTCAAACGGGGTCCGCTGTTCGGGGCTGATTTTTTTGATCGTGTTATTGATCTCTTTAGTGGTATAGTCTGAGTCAGGCAGCCCGATACTGCTTTCTTTTGACAGATTCAGATAGTAGAGGTCGTCTGTTTTATCCAGGATGGTGTTTTTTCGTACACTCTGACGATAGTTGTTGATAAAGGTGTTTTTCATGATGGTGAAGGTCCAGGCCTTCAGGTTGGTGTTGGCCGCAAACTTCTCCCGGTTGGTCAGTGCCTTCAGATAGGTCTCCTGCACAAGGTCCTGTGCATCTTCGTAATTGGATGTTAGTGTGTAGGCAAAATATTTCAGGTTGTTTTGCAATCCCATCAGCTTATAATTGAATTCGAGTGTTGTCATGGCGATAGAGTTTTAGCTTGTTCAATTATTATATACCAAAGTTAAACAAAAAAAATTGGCTTGCAAGCGTTTTTTGTTTTTTTAACAAAATTAATAGAGCTAAAAGGTGTGTTTGTTTAACTCCAACGCTGTTTTGCTAAGTAAAAATAGGCAATAAAATGCCTGAATGAAACTTTTCGGATTTAAAAATTGTTAAATCTTTATGTGTTTTTCATATGTAATATTGCTCCATGGAATGTTGCCTGCGCTGGCAGGCTTATAGCGAGGCAGGGTGTTGGCCGGAATGGCACGCAGGGTGTTGGCCGGAATGTCGTCCAGGGGGTTGGCCGGAATGGCACGCAGGGTGTTGGCCGGAATGTCGCCCAGGGTGTTGGCCGGAATGGTCGGGAAGAGTATTGCAGGAATACCGGGGCCGGGGGCGGTTACCCGATTTGTAAGAGTTCTTTGAAATGCTGCACATCCCTGACCAGTACCACATTGGCGGGTAGTGAGGATTTGTATTTTTGGGCCTGGATCCCTGTAATATATATTATTTTACCGGGGAAAGCTGCCGACATCCTGTCAAGGTAAACAGGGATTTCCTGTGTTGAAAGGGCAGCCACAAAATAGGTAAACAGGAAGTCTATCTGTTTGATATTTGCCACCTCCTTCAGGTCATTGAATGGAACCGATTGTCCGAGGTAGATCACCTCGTAGCCACCTTTCCTGAGCAAATAGTTGTAAAAAAGCAGGCCCAGTTCATGGAGTTCCTGTTCGGGCAGGAACAACAAAAAGGTTTCTGAGGCGCTGTCAATGGCGCGTATCTGGCTGTCAATGGCAATAATCAGTTTCTGCCGGATCAGGTTGCTGACAAAATGTTCCTGTGCCGGGTGGATCGTTCCTGCCAGCCAGAGTACTCCCACCTTATCAAGAAAAGGGTAAAGAATTTCCGTAACGGTCTTCTCAAAACCCAGCCTTAAGATGGCATTGTTCAGGATCTGTTCGAAAGTGGCCTCATTCATGTCGATCATCGAGACCGTCAGATTATTGATGTGGTCTTCATGGCTGCCTCCGTTCTGGGTCATTTCCGCGACTTTCTCGTTGATCTCCGGGTTATCCATTGCGGCTATTTTCGATATCCTGATCCCGTGACTGTAAAGCGTACTGATATTCAACAGTTTTTTCAGGTCATCGTCGTTGTAACACCGGATATTGGTTTTCGTCCGTTCGGGGGTGATGATGTTGAAGCGCTTCTCCCACATCCTTATGGTATGGGCTTTAATGCCGGATAGTTTTTCCAGGTCTTTGATGGAGTAGCAGTTCATGGGTTAAGAATAATTAAGAAATAATCGTTCTGGTTGTTAAACCTCTGATACCGGAGTAGTTTTGCGCAATCACAACGATTCAACGGGAATTATTGCAAAAAGTTCAATAGGAAATCCGAAAAAAAATACTTATATTGGCAATCCGGAATATCCTTTTTAAAACAATAATATATATGGAAACAAACACGCTAGAAATCACAGAGCAGCCAGAGGGTTTGGGGTTTACCAGTATCAGAGAACTGGTAAACCAGGCCCTGAAAAAAGACTTTGGCAACAAGCTTACTCCTGATGGAGTATCCACCGGTTTTTCAGCACTTGATAAAGCAACTGGTGGTTTGCAAAAAGGACAATTATATACGATTGCGGTCCGTCCTGGTATGGGAAAGACCGCATTTTTATTGTCCCTTACCAACAATATGGCCGTAAAGGATGATTATTCCGTGGCCATCTTCTCTTCCGAGCGCTCCAACATTAAAATGACCAATCGTTTGATTGAGAGTGAAACGGGAATGTCTCTGGATAAACTGCAATCCGGCACTTTTAAGGACAGCGAAAGGGATCATATGTTGTCTTTACTAAGCAACATTGCCAAGGCAAAGATTTACCTGGACGATACCCCGGCATTGTCCACAGAGCTGCTTGCCCGAAAGGCAAAATATTTGAAGGAGCAGCACCAGCTTGATCTGATCATTGTGGACTACCTGGAGTTGCTGACAACGGGAGATGTTGACGGCGATGATAAGTTGTCTCAATTTTCAAACATGGTTAAATCCATCAAATCGCTTGCCAGTGAACTGGGCCTTCCGGTATTGTTATTCTCCCAGGCCTCTGTGCCGGTGAACGGCAAAACCCCGAGACCGGCCATTTCAGACCTTCCAGATTATATTCAACGGGATTCAGATGTGCTTATGATGCTTCACCGAAATGATGCTTTTCCTTTACCGGTAAACAGTGAGAAGCAAAATGCTGTTGAGCTGGTGGTGAAAATTAACCAATCGGGAGGAGCGCAGGAAGAACTGGTGTTGCCGATGACATTTATTGAAAGTATTGCTAAATTCGCAGATTTTTCTTAGTGTATGGCAATTATTAATGAGAATGAACTTGGGCATGATGCACTGGTGAATGCCGCCAAAAGGATGATCGTAGCCGCCCGGACGGCCCCCAAAGCCAGGGGGGTCGACAACATCGGGATGTCTATTGTTACAGGCAGTGATGTGCATGCACTGGCAACGACCATGGAAAAGATCGGGGAAGAAGAAGACAACCCCATTTTTACCCGGGATGCCGGAAATGTGCAAAATGATACGGCAGTGGTTTTGCTGATCGGGACAAAAATCCGGTCGCTTGGGTTAAAAACCTGCGGATTGTGCGGGTTTCCTGACTGCAGTGCCAAGGACGAGCATTCGGAAGTGCCCTGTGCTTTTAATACGGGCGATCTGGGTATTGCGGTTGGTTCTGCCGTCAGTACAGCCATGGATGGACGGATCGACAACCGTATAATGTACACCATCGGTGTTGCTGCTAAGAAAATGGGCCTATTGGGGAAAGATTACAAAGTGATTTACGGGATTCCCATGAGTGCCACTTCGAAGAACCCGTTTTTTGATCGTAAAAAAAAGAAGTAACAAAAAAAAGGGGCGGATCACCAGGATCTGCCCCTTTTTTAATTGTGGGAGGCATGGATTACTTCACTTCCTCAAAATCTACGTCTGTCACGTCGTCATCATCATCTTTCTTTCCGCCTTCCTGCTGTGACTGCTGATCTTCTCCTTGTCCGGCCTCCTGCCCCTGCTCCTGTGTGTTTTGATACATTTCGGAGCTGGCGGCCTGCCAGGCGTTGTTCAGGGTCTCCATGGCTGAATCAATGGCAGCGATATCTTTGTTCTTATGGGCTTCCTTCAGCTCTTCCAGGGATTTCTCTATGGGCTCTTTTTTGTCAGCCGGCAGTTTTTCGCCGAATTCCTTGATTTGTTTCTCCGTCTGGAAGATCAGGCTATCGGCCTGATTCAGCTTGTCAATCTCCTCTTTTTGCTTCTGGTCGCTTTCAGCATGGGCTTCCGCTTCGGCCTTCATTTTTTTGATCTCTTCCTCACTCAATCCGGAGGAAGCTTCAATGCGGATATTCTGTGATTTGCCTGACGCCTTGTCTTTGGCAGACACATTCAGAATTCCATTTGCATCGATGTCGAATGTGACTTCGATCTGCGGAATGCCTCTTGGTGATGGCGGAATACCATCCAGGTGGAAACGTCCGATGGTCCGGTTATCCTTGGCCATGGGCCGCTCACCTTGTAATATATGGATTTCCACGGAAGTCTGGTTGTCAGCTGCAGTGGAGAATGTCTCCATTTTCTTGGTCGGGATGGTGGTGTTGGCTTCGATCAGTTTTGTCATCACACCGCCCAGGGTTTCAATACCCAATGACAGGGGGGTTACATCGAGCAAGAGCACATCCTTGATCTCTCCGGTAAGTACTCCACCCTGAATGGCAGCACCAATGGCGACCACCTCATCGGGATTAACTCCCTTGGAGGGCTTCCTGCCGAAGAATTTTTCCACCACCTGCTGAATAGCCGGCATACGGGTGGAGCCGCCCACCAGGATCACCTCATCAATATCAGAGGCCTGCACGCCTGCTTCTTTCAAAGCGATCTTACAGGGCTCCAGGGTGGCCTGGATCAGTTTGTCGCTCAGTTTCTCAAAGTGGCTGCGTGTAAGTGTGCGCACCAAGTGTTTAGGTATTCCGTCAACCGGCATAATATAAGGAAGGTTGATCTCTGTGGATGTGGCACTGGAAAGCTCTACCTTGGCTTTTTCTGCAGCTTCTTTCAGCCTTTGCAGTGCCATGGAGTCTTTTCTCAGGTCAATGCCCTCATCTTTTTTAAACTCATCGGCGAGCCAGTTGATGACCACGTCGTCAAAGTCGTCACCACCCAGGTGGGTGTCACCGTTGGTGGATTTTACCTCGAATACACCGTCACCCAGTTCCAGGATGGAGATGTCAAACGTACCACCACCGAGGTCAAATACCGCCACACGGATATCCTTGTCTTTTTTGTCGAGTCCGTAGGCGAGAGAGGCTGCTGTGGGCTCATTAATAATACGACGCACCTTCAACCCGGAAATCTCTCCGGCCTCTTTGGTGGCCTGACGCTGCTGGTCATTGAAGTAGGCAGGTACCGTAATCACTGCTTCGGATACTTCCTGCCCCAGGTAATCCTCCGCTGTTTTCTTCATCTTCTGGAGAACCATGGCGGAAATCTCCTGCGGGGTATAATTCCGGTCGTCTATCTTAACCCGGGGGGTGTTATTGTCTCCCTTTTCGACCTTATAGGTCACACGTTCCCTTTCCTTCACAGCGGTATCATAAGTTTCCCCCATAAAGCGTTTGATCGAGTAAATCGTTTTTTCAGGGTTTATGATGGCCTGTCGCTTGGCAGGATCACCTACTTTTCTTTCACCGTTTTCCGTAAATGCAACAATCGAAGGAGTTGTGCGGCGCCCTTCGCTGTTCGGGATCACTACCGGCTCGTTGCCTTCCATTACAGAAACGCAAGAGTTGGTTGTTCCCAGGTCAATACCAATAATTTTGCTCATTGTTTATTCCTTTTTTATGTTTGTTTAGTCAATTTGATTCCAACTCTGTCTTTTCAATGATTGTGCCA
>PWHO01000185.1 GCA_003555385.1 Bacteroidales bacterium | reverse complement strand
TGGGCAAAATCAGAGAATTCCTTCGCAATCACAGCCATGTTGTCAATCTGCTCAATCATGGTTTTGGAGAAACGTTCCAGTCGCTCATCCCAGTCGGGTACGTTTTCTTTCCAGGCTTTCTCCAGGTACTGTACGCTGAGCTTCATGGGGGTCAGCGGGTTCTTGATCTCGTGGGCCACCTGCCGTGCCATTTCACGCCAGGCCGTCTCCCGCTCACTTCGGGCAAGCAATTCAGCACTCACGGCCAGCTCGTCAATCACCCGGTTGTACTCCCTCACCAGGCTGCCGATCTCATCTTCCCTGTCCCATTCAATTTTTTCATTGGTCTTTCCGAGCTTCAGCCGGGCCAGGTTATTCCGGATCAGCTGCAGCGGCCTTGTCACGTAGTTGGACACGAAAAGAGCCACCACCACTGCCACCACAACCAATAACAGGTAAATGTTGATAAAGGCCACAAGGAAATAAGACATTTCGTTGCGCAGCTCACTCTCCCTGGCAAAGTAAGGCAGGTTCAGGTAACCCAGCTTCTCATTATAACGGTTATACAGCGGTGTATAAGCCGAGAGATATTCCAGTTTACCGATGCGTTCAGAATGAATAAACTGACTTCTCTTCTCCCCCTTCATTTTCAGATAGGCCAGGGAGTTCATTCTGCGTCCCACAATGCCCTCCTCGAAGATTTTCGGCCGGCTGGAAGCCAGTAAATGCCCGTCGGGATCATAGAGATTAATATCCGTAAAAAAGATGTTGGAATACTGCAGGAGGACGTCATACAGGTAAAACTCCATGTCAGGCTCAAGGCTTGATTCATCGGCAAGCACAAACTCCATCTCAACCAGCACGCTCTGGGCTTTTTCATTGAGAAAAGCCAGGTTTTTGTTCTCATACATATTGAAAATAAACCAGGCCGAAGCCCCACCAATGGTGAGGGCTGATATCAGCAACATGATCACCATGGAATATTGCAGCCGTCTGCGGAAATTAATTTTCAACAACCGGGATGGCTTTTTACGGCTGATCAGCAGCCAGAACACCACCACAATGAAGAAAAAGGTGATGAACAGATAAGAAAAGGGCGCCACAGACTCCAGGAAGGATCCTTTCGGGCGGCTGATGATCAGCAGGGTTTCATCGTCCTTGCGATACATCAGATGAGAGAAATCGTCAAAGGAAAATTCCACAAACTCATCCACCTGGTCCTCATAAAGGTAAATATCATACACAGAGGCATCCACACTATAATGATACGTACCGTATTCATTCGCCAGAAAGCCATTCTTGTAAGTGGCGTAGGAGTAATTGATCAGCTCCCGGTTGATGTCGACCGCGTCATCAATCAGCAAATCGGGAAAACCCAGGTCGCGGGCAATGAATTTGGCATCAAACTCTATGTAGAGGTGATACTCTTCATCATACTCCTCTCCCATCCGAATGGGAACCTGAACAATATAGCTGTTGCTACCCGTATTGTTATCGAGGTAAATCAGCTGGTCGCTGATGGTCTGCTTCCCGAAAGAGTTGATATAGTCTTCAAAGAAAGCCGTGCAATCCACCTCCACATTGTCCGGCTTAAGCGTAAGGATGTCGTCAGGATGACAGACTGTAACCTGCAGGTCATATTTCTCCCAGAAATCATAAAAGTAGTGATACTGAAGGTAATTGGAGATTAAAGGGTCATTATAGGGATCCCTGAGTACCAGGTTTTGCAGCTGGTTGTCGTTGAACAACGCCTCTTCAATCTCCATGAAAAGGAATTCAGCGACCGGATCCTGCTCCGATGCCAGCTGAAGCACCAGACTTTTTCTTTTTTCAATGTCTTTTTCTGTGTTGAAGCGGTCCAGAGCGAAGGTTGAGATCAGGCTGAAAAGAAAGACCGATATGATGAGGGCGGCAAAATTCTTCTCAGGGGTGTTGTTTTTTCTGTCGATCTCAAAAACCAGTACCGCAGCAATGGCAAGCGACCACAAAATGGGTGCGGCCCCTGAAGTAATCCAGGTAAGACCGATCAATGCGCCAAAAGAGATGGCACACATGGCCCAGAACTGCCTGTGCGTCTCCAGAAGCCCCACAATTACCCGGCACAGTACCACACTCAGAAAGAAAAATGCAAAGAATATCAGCCCGATGATCAGGAAGCCCACCAGGCTGTATACGTCCAGGTTAAAAATAAAATTCACATCAAGGTTCAGGTGTGAATTGATCACCAGCCCTTCGATCAGGTAAAGCGACAGACTG
Source organism: Bacteroidales bacterium (assembly GCA_003555385.1). Classification (GTDB taxonomy): domain Bacteria; phylum Bacteroidota; class Bacteroidia; order Bacteroidales; family UBA7960; genus PUPG01. The sequence continues at coordinate 1,485 of PWHO01000185.1, read as the reverse complement.
CAAATGAGATAGATGATGAGAAACAGACCGAAACTCAAACCCCGCGACAGCCAGGGATTTCGGGGAGATTTAACAGTAAACCCCTTAAGGTTGTGGTACAAAAAGTAAGCGATGATGGTGACCACCGCCACATGCATGAAAAGGTCTCCCAGGGAAGGCAGGATCTCGGAAGTGGCGTATAGTTCAGGTGAAAACATCACCCCCTCATAAAAAACCGAAGGAAGCTGTAAGTGAAACGATATAAGTCGCATCAGGAGAACCACAGCGGCAAACCCGCCCACGGCAAGGGTTTTTTTCCCGATCCGGAACATCCTGGTGAAATACCGGAAAGAAAAGAACACAAAGGCCATCAAAGCAAGGGTGCCAAACATTGCGGAAAAGAACTGCAGCACACCCACAGGTTGCGTAAGCACCTCCTCCCTTCTCAGAACCATGGAAAACAGGTAATTGCCCTCCCGGTCAACGATCTGGTAGCCTTCATCCGCCCTGTCGCTCAGAAAAAATTTCGATTCAAGGGCAGGCAGGTCGTGGTGGAACTGGTTCACCAGGTATTCGTTTTGATACTTGAAATCCTGCTTTACCGTGTAATAGAGCACATACTGTCGCAGCACATCAACGTCTCCGGCCTGACCGGCTTCATCTTCGGGGGTAACTTCATCTTTGGGGGTAACTTCATCTTTGGAAACCGACCGGTAATAGTACCAGCCGTTGGCCTTCCGAACCATTCCATTATCGGCTTCGGGTGGGGCACGGCTCTCCAGCGGAAGGGCATTGTGAGACCAGAAAACCGGCTGACCATCCTCAAAAATGACAAAAACCAATCCGTCGCGCCTGTAGGTGTTTTTCAGCTGCTCCAGGTATCCGGGATCATGCAGGATCTCTCCGTCTGCTTCCTCACAGGTATTGACAAAATTCTGCAAATGCCGCTCAACCCAATCTTCCTGTTGGATCATGGCCCGCTGAAAACGTTCCACGTACTGCTCGCTTTCTGTGGTGACATGGCGAAGCCGAAACAAGCCGGCACTTACAAACAGTATCAGCAAAGCAATCAGCAACTGCTTGATATAGCGAAAAATAGCGGATTTTGACATAATCTTCAGATGTCATTCAGTAAGTCGGTGGCAACCAGTAAATCGGTGGCAGCCAGTAAATCGGTGGCAACCAGTAAGTCAGCGGCAGCCGGCAAACATGTGATCACCGGTAACTGTGCGGCGGACTGCATGGCGCACCGCAATAAGCAAGTACACCGGGCCGCAAATGCGCGCCGCGAAACCAGTACGCCAGGGTTAACCATGCGCCGCGTTGACAATGTGCGGCGTTGACAATGCGCGGCGTTGACACTGTGCGGCGGATTGCAAAATTAACGTCCGGCACTACCGGCTAATTTACACAAATTTATAATGTTACACACCTCATATCCATATAAGGTCGACACGCACAAAAGGTGTACCAAAAAAGCAAGGCGATGGCACCCCTCGGGAATCT
>PWHO01000054.1 GCA_003555385.1 Bacteroidales bacterium | reverse complement strand
GAGGAGTACCGCCAGGCGATGCGCGACCAGGGCAAGGTACTGGTCAGGCTCACGATCGAGGAGTGGGGTCCGATCGCGACCGGCGGCTTCCCGCCGGAGCTCGCCGACCGCTGACCTGCGCTCCCGCCCTCCGGCGGCATCAGCCCGCCGCGCCCACCGGTGGCCGGCCGGCGTTGGGTGCCACGGTGGGTCAGCGGACCAGAGCCCGGTGCAGCGTCCAGCTGCCGAGCGCCAGCAGGACCACCGCGAACCCGCTGAGCGCCGCGAGTTGCGGCAGGATGTCGACGATCGTGCCGTCGCGGCGGACCAGCTCGGCCATCGCCTCGTTGGCCCAGGCATGGGGGGTGATCCGTGCCACCTGCGCCACCGTCTCCGGGTACAGCTCGATCGGCACCATCGACCCGCCGAGCGCCGCCGCGCCGAGCCCGATCCCGATCCCGGCGCCCGCCGCCTGACTGTCATTGGAGAACACCGATCCCACGACCATGGCCGCCGCTGCGGACACGATCGCGAACAGCAGGATCACGGCGGTTGCTCCCCACGGGTCACCCCAGTTGACGCCGAAGGCCACGGTGCTGATCACCACGATGTAGCCGGCCTGGAACAGCGCGATGGCCAGCCGCCCGCCCGCCGTGCCCAGCAGCACGGTCAGCGTCGAGGTGGGGGTCGAGAGCATGCGGGTGGCGACGCCGTACTGGCGGGTCTGGATCAGCGCCCCGGCGCCGGTCAGGGAGGTCAGGAAGGTGAAGAGGAACAGCTGGCTGGAGGCGCCGATGTCGAACTGTCCGAGGCCCGCGAACTCCTCGGCGAGCTCGTCGGTGCCGAGCGTGGTCGCCGACACCTCGATGCGGCCCGCTTGGTCCTCGACGGCCATGGCCGCCTCGCGCAGCTCGGCCACCTCGATGGCCTCCGCGCCGACCGCCGCACGACCGGTGACCAGCAACGTGGCCGCCGCGCCGGGTAGTGCCTGCTCGGCCAGCACCGCACCGACCAGGGCCTGCAGGGACGCCGAGGTGGCATCGGGCCGGCCGAGGAACCGCACCTGAACCGGCTCGACCGCTTGCAGCGCGTCGCCGTAGCCGTCGGGCAGTACCACCCCGGCGCTGATCCGGCCACGGTCCACCTCGTCAGCCAACTCCTCGGCGCTGTCGTAGGCCACGGTCGTGATGCCGTCGAGGGTGTCGAGGGAGGCGACCACCGCGGCGGCGTCCGGGTCGTCAGCCTCGGCGACGACCCCCAGGCGGGTCGAGAAGTCGCTGCCGAACTGGGCCCCGATGAAGACGATGAGCAGCAGCGGGAACAGGAACACGAAGAACAGGTTCGAGCGGTCGCGGAGCAGCCGCGTCAGCTCGACCTGGACGATCGCCCACACCTTCACCACGACGACCTCCTGCGCTGCAGCACCACCGCTGGTACCGCGGTCACCGCCCCGAACAGCACGATCGCGCCCGCGGCGGGGAGCACGGTGGTCCACTGCCCGCTGGCGGCGAGCTCGTTCAACCCGCGCAGGAACCACCCGTGGGGGCTGACGGCGGTGATGACCCGGAGCGCCGCCACGTCCCCGGGGATCGGGACGAACACCCCGCCGGTGAGCCCCAGCACGACCGCGACGACCGCCTGGAAGTTGCTCGCCTGCTCGGCCGTGTGGGCGAACAGCGCCACCAGCGACATCACGCCGATGGCTGCCAGCACGAGGGCCACGATGAGGATCGCCACCCCCGGCGCCGGACCCCACTCGGCGCCAAGCAGCTGCTGCGAGGCGACCGCCAGCACCGCCATCGAGGTGCAGCCCAGCAGGAACGCCCCCAGGAGCTTCCCCAGGTGGATCGCGCCAGGGGCGATCGGCGCCGCCAGCAGCCTCGGCATGGTCCCGAACTGCCGCTCCTCCAGCAGCCCCGTGACGCCGAACTGGACCGTGAAGAACACGAAGAACGCGGCCATCCCGGCAGCGAGGTAGCTGACGGCATCGAGCGGCTCGCCTCGCTCGGAGAGGTCGGTGGTGAGCTGGATCAGCTCCTCCGCCTCCGCCGCCGCGACGCCGATGGCCCCGATCAGCTGCGGGTCGGGCGGTCCACCGGTCAGCGCGCCCTGGACGGTCAGGGCCAGGCCGGCCTGCTCGATGCGTCGCGCGTAGGCGTCGGCGACGCCTCGTGCCAGCTCGCCCGGCAGCGTGCGGCCGGCGGCGACCAGGACCTCGATGCGCGCGTCACCGCCCGCCAGCACCTCCTCGGAGAACCCGGGAGGCAGCACCCAGGCGGCATCGACGCTCCCCTCCGCGACCCGGGAGCGGGCGTCCTCCTCGCTGTCGAACTCGACCTGGGTCAGCACGTCGGCCTCGGCCAGCGCCGGGACCACACCGTCGACGAACCCGGCAGCGACCTCCCCACCGTCGAGGTCGACGACCCCGGCCGTCAGGTCGATCGCCCCGGTGTCAGGGAAGATGGTGGAGAACAGGAAGGTCAGCCCGAGCGGCACCACGAAGGCGAACAGCCACACGCTGCGATCCCGGACCCTGAGCCGGGTGTCCTTGGCGAGGATGAGGCTGGCGGCACGGAGCATGTCAGTCCCTCAGGGCCCGGCCGGTGAGGTGCAGGAAAACGTCCTCGAGGTCCGGCTCCCGGACCTCGACCCCGACCACCGACGCCTCGACGGAGGACACCGCGGCCAGCAGCGCCGGCAGGGTGCTGGCCGCCTGGTCGAGCAGGCAGACCACCTCGTCCTCCTCGGCATCCGCCGAGCTCACCGAGGGCAGCGCGCCGCAGGCCACCGCCGCGGCCTGGACGTCACCGGCGACCTTCAGGCGGACGATGTCCTGCTCGCTGATCGTGTCGATCAGCTCACGACGGGTGCCCTCGGCCACGACCCGCCCCTGGTCGACGATGGCGATGCGTCGGCACAGCCGCTCCGCCTCCTCCATGTAGTGGGTCGTGTAGAGCACGGCGAGCCCCTCGACCGCCAGCGCCTCCACCGACTCGAGGATCGCGTTCCGCGACTGGGGGTCGACGCCGACCGTCGGCTCATCCAGGATGAGCAGCTGCGGCTGGTGCAGCAGGCCGATGCCGATGTTCAGCCGTCGCTTCATGCCCCCCGAGAACTCACTCGCCCGATCGTCCGCCCGCTCGCGGAGCCCGATGACCTCCAGGATCTCGTCGCTACGGGTACGCACGTCGGTGCGACTCATGTGCTGGAGGCGACCGAAGAAGTGCAGGTTCTCGCGGGCCGTGAGGTCCGGGTAGATCGCCAGGTCCTGGGGCACCAGGCCGACCGCGGCCTTGGCACCGAGCGCCCGCGGGGTCATCCGGGTGCCCAGCACGCTGATCTCACCCGCGTCGGGGTGCAGCAGCCCGGCGATCATCGAGATCGAGGTGGTCTTGCCCGCACCGTTGGGACCGAGGAGCCCGTAGGTCTCCCCCGGCGCGATCTCGAAGCCGACGTCGACGACCGCCTGGATGTCACCGAACGCTTTCCGTAGTCCGCTGCAGCGCAGCACCGCGCCCATGCCTCGCCCTCCGACCTCGCACCCCGGGCCCCGCAGGACACCGACGGTGTCCGTGATCGCCAGGATCGCCAGCGGGAGCCCTTCGAGACCACGCTACGCGCGGTGCCGCGGGTCCAGCGTCCTCCCTCCGGAGGACGTTCGGCACCGCCTGAGGGAGGACCCGACGCAGCGTGCGGCGGGCCCGGCGCTGCGACCTCCGCTGCTCAGACCCCGGCAGCCCGCATGCCGGCGAGTTCCTTGCGGAGCTCGG
>PWHO01000163.1 GCA_003555385.1 Bacteroidales bacterium | reverse complement strand
TTATCCTCATCGGCAATGCTTTGTATCAGGGTGTTGGTGCTGTTAAAGTGAACGATCATCCCGAATCCTGTGACCACCATTGCCAACAGCGACAGTAAGGTAAGCGAAGAAAGGGCAAATACTGACAAGCCGACGGCAAACATCAGGGATGCTTTCAGGGTAATTCCGGGAATGCTGTGAATGCTTTTTCTGGAGGCCAGGAAGAATGCGCCTGTGAGTGCCCCGGCCCCCAGTGCGCCTGTGAGTATACCCAGCATTTCGGATCCGCCACCCAGCACGTCGGCGGCAAAAATCGGCAGTAAGGCCTGGAACGGAAGTCCGAAAAAGCTGCTCAGGGCCACCAGGGTGATCAGGTATCTGAGCGACCGGAATGTCCATGCGTAATTGACACCTTCACGGAGTTGGGCAAATATGGATCCGTAACGCGGCGATCGTTTGACTTTTTGGATCCGCATGGCCATCATGGCGGCAATCACGGTGACAAAAGAGACCCCGTTGATAAAGAAACACCAGCCTTCTCCCACCAGGGCGATAAGTACCCCGCCGATGGGCGGCCCCACGAAACGTGCCAGGTTATAAAGGGAAGAATTCAGGGCAATGGCATTGGACAGGTCTTCACGCCGTGTGATGATCTCGGGAACGAAAGACTGGCGAAAGGGGGTGTCAAACCCCAGGATAGCCCCGTTGGTCAGGGCCATGGCGATGATCCAGGTAACGGTGATCCGGTCGGTGAGGGTTAGCCAGGCCAGCATGAAAGCCACCAGCATGAGCAACACCTGGGTGTACATGATCACTTTACGCCGGTTCCACCGGTCGGCCAGCACGCCGGCAAAAGGGGCGATGAACAGCGACGGGATCTGCAGGGAAAAGGCAATGGTTCCCAGCAGAAGAGCGGAGCCTGTGAGGCGGTAAACCAGCCAGCTCATGGCGATGTTCTGCACCCACACCCCGATCAGGGAAACACTCTGACCGGCATAGTAATACCTGTAGTTCCGGTAATTCAGTGCCCGGAACATGAGCCGGAAGGTTTCGAACTGCACGGGTTTGCCTCGAAATGGAAACATCCTTTATGGAATTTGGAATGTCCCGGCGGCTGCCGGACCCGGCAAAGTTACGAGTGCCGGACCCGGCAAAGTTACGAAAAGAAAAACTTATTCGTATTTCAGTGATTCTACCGGGTTGGCCCGGATGGTATAATATGCCTGCATGCTGATGATCAGTGAGCTGATCAAAAGAATGATCACGCCCGGTAACAGAAACCATAAAACACTCATGTCTACGCGGATGGTGAAGTTGTCCAGCCATTGGTTCATGGCAAACCAGGCCAGGGGCGCGGCGATGATCAGGGCAATGCCCGAGAGCAATGCCGACTCCCTGTTGAAATGCCACAGGAGGTTACGCAAACTTGCGCCTAGCACAATGCGTATGCCAATTTCCTTGACCTTGCGCTCGGCCGAGAATGCGGCCAGGCCATAAACACCCAGCAACGATATGATAAAGGCCAGGATGGCCCCTGCTTTAAGCAGGCTTGCTGTGCGCTGTTCCTGCTGATAGAGCAGATCAATGTTTTCATCCAGAAAAACCATATCCGGGATATAGGCCGGATCAAATTCATGCAAGGCTTCCGTGATGGCCACCCTGAGCGGATCATACTCACCGGGAAGGGCTTTAAGGTAGATGTGGGGGAAGCCCACCTGGGCATAGTTCATGACCAGCGGGTCAATGGGCTGGTGCAGGGACTTCATGTGAAAATCCTTCACCACGCCAATAAGCGGGCCCTGCATGCCAAACAAATCAAGTTGCTTGCCGATGGGATCGTCAAATCCCAGGGCATTCACTGCTGTTTCGTTGAGTATGAAAGCGCTCTGCACGTCCATTTCAGATCCGGCATAGAAATTCCGCCCCTCCAGCAGCTCGACTCCCATGGCGTCCAGAAAACCGTGGTCAACGGTGATGATGTCGGCCAGTACTCCTGATTCGGGGTCCGTCCCCGATTCGGTGATCAGGTCAATACGGTTTCCTCCTCCGTATATAAAGTTTCCTCCTCCTGCCGTCTCAACCCTGGGAATGGCCTCCAGCCTGGCTGTTGCAGCCTGAAATGACTGCCAGATGCCTCCGGAAAGATTTCGCAATATGATAACCTCTTCCGTGTCGAACCCCAGGTCGCTTTTTTGCATATGCCTGAGCTGACTGATCATTACGATCAGTGAACTGGCGACAAAAATGGTAATGGCAAACTGAGACACCACCAGCACCCGCCTGAAAGCAGATCCTTTATTTCCCTTGACCACTTCACCCTTGAGGGTTTTTACCGGGTCAAATGCAGCCAGGTAAAAAGCGGGGTAAAGACCCGAAAGAAAGCATGTGATAGCCAATATGAGCAACAAGGCCAGTAATCCCTGCCAGCTGAAAAGGGTGGCTATGCTCAAATGTACGCCCATTTGCTGAGTGAAAAACTGGGAAAAAATCTCGCTCAGTACAAAGGCTCCCACAAAAGCCATGGTGATGGTAATGAATGATTCTGTCATGATCTGACGGACCAATCCGGCTTTGGTGGCTCCGGAAACTTTCCTGATCCCAATCTCCTTTGATCTGAGCATAGACCGGGCAGTGGCGAGGTTAATATAATTGATGATGGCCAAAAACAAAATGAAAACGGACAGCAGGGCGAAGATGATCACATTGCGCATCTCCCCGTTATCCCTCATTTCCCAGACCAGGTCTGAATGCAAATGGATATCCCCCAGCTTTATTACCTCCTGCTCAACGTGAAACTTCATGCCGTCGTAAACAGGGGTGGTTTCGATGATGTCGGCCACAGTGGCGTTTATTTTTTGTTCAAATTCGCGGATATCCGTACCCGGTGACAGCTTGACATAAGTATAAAAATTCATACCGCCTTCCTTTGCCCCGGCTGGCAGGTTGTCGAAGTGCGAAAAGGCATTGAAGGCCATATGGGTGTTTTCAGGCAGATCATGCATGATGCCACTGATGCGGTAAGTCCGGCCCTGGATGGTGATCATTCGATCTATCGCGTCCAGCGGATCACCGGTCAGCCTGGCGGCATTTGTTTCGTTGATCACAATGGATGAAGGGTCTTCCAGCACATTGTCCGGATCGCCGGCCAGCAGCTCAAAGTCAAACATGTTAAAAAAACCGGGTTCACCGAACATAATGTCGTTCAGGGTGGTGCTCTCCTCTTCAAAGACCACTTCAGGGCTGTGGTAATAACTGCTGAAACGGACCAGGTCTTCTACCTCCGGGTATTCCCTGATCAGGGTCTCGCCAAGGGTGAACATGGCGGTTGGCAGCTGCTGGGAAGATCCGCTGCCCATGCTTGCGGTGCTTTGAATCCGGTAAATCCGGTTATGATCGGTGATAAATTTGTCATAACTCAACTCATGGAGCACAAAAATCCAGATGACAAGCGTAATGCCGAGTCCGAGGGCCAGGCCCAGTATGTTGATAATGGACGTGGTTTTTTGTTGCCTGATTTGCCTGATGATATTCTTAAGGTGATGATGTAACATGGTCATTGGTTTAAGGGATCTTGACTTCAGGTTTGTGTTTTCCGGCGTATCTGCCCTGCCGGGTTATTCTGACTGCAGTACTTCTGCCGGATTGACCCTCGAAGCCTTATAGGCCTGCAGCCCTACTATGGCAAAAGCAACCAGCATCATTCCCCCGAGAGCTGCAGCCAGTGTCCAGTAAGGAAATGCTATTGCATAGGGGAAGCCTGCCAGCCAATTGT
>PWHO01000151.1 GCA_003555385.1 Bacteroidales bacterium | reverse complement strand
ATAATGAATTTTTGGCTGACGATAGCGCATGTATCCGGATATAACTGCTGAACCCAGTAATCCATGTCACTTTCCGGGCTGCCGTATATCTGGCTCAGGGCTTCGCTTTCAGGGATATTACCAGGCGAAGATTCTTCAGAAGAATATTCAAAGTGATTGGTCATTTCAAGCGTTTCAGTCGAGCCTCCGAGAATATTAATGTCGCCAGTTTTATTCGATTCTGTATCCGAAGTGAGGGAAATTTCATTTCCTGAATTCTCTTCAATAACTGTTTTAAGATCTGGAATACTAACCTCTGGGCCTTCCATATTGGAGAGGTAATAATCTGAGCCCCCGGCTTTTTCAAAACCATTTAAATCGCCTGTTTGTATATCAGGCTGAGATGATGCGGGGTCTACTTCCGCAAATGGATTGACTGGTATTTCAATAGGATGTGAAGATGGCTCTTCGCCGGTATAGAAGTTCGAGTCAATATCGTCTGCATTGTCCCAAAAATCATCCATTTTTTTTCTCCTCATGAGCTTTCAGGTGGGGCAGGGCAAATGACTTGGTAATGCTTTCAATATTATCAGATAATTTTTCGTCAATTATCATTTCAATGTCTGAAATCAAAGAATCAAATCTTATGCCACTTCCTTCAAGTATCTCTAAAAATTTACTTTCCGTGCCTTCCTGAATTTTTTTGTTCAAAACAATTCTCATATTTCTCGCGACTTCAGGTTGTTTTTCTTTTGGGAATTGCTTGAAAATTTGATTATCCCTTTGGACACTATAATTGTTATCCTCAGCTATTGTCTCTGCAGTTTCAAAAACTGCGAGCGGCATTGTATCTTCCAGGAGTTGCCACCAAGGATAAGCCTTTTCAAAAGCCTTTTTTATCTGTGCTGCTGTTTCCCGGTCATTTCGAAAATAATTCAGGATGTCATTCATTGTACGAATACCCAGCATCCCAGCGACTACACTTACTCCGCCAAGGCCTCCGGTTGTCGCTATGAGAGTCCCAATTAAAAGAGCCTGACCTCCATGGGGGAAGTATTTGAGCGCCTTTGCTGAAAGCGTGCTTCTTAGCTCTTCCTTGGAAAGTAGCTGCTCAATCGGATATACTGCTCTTTCAATTTCGTTAATTATTGTTTGTATTTTTGACTGAACATTGCGGACATTGCTTCTGGAAGAGGCAATGATTCTTTTTCTTTCACCAGGCAGCATCTTTTGTGCCACATTGTTTCCAAAGGCGCCTGCAATTAATTCAATTTCATTTTTTAAATGGTAATAAGGATAGTATGATGCTAAGTATTCAAAATTTTGCTTTATTTTTGGTAACAAGATGCAAAGCATCAATATCTTTTTTTGTACCTTTTCATATAATTTTTTATCCTCAAACAGTTTATTGGCGCTGATTTTCTCCACCTGCTGAGCAAGCTCCTGCATTGATACTTCATTATTTAATTCGCGATTTAATAAAATCGTATCGGAAAAAATACCTGTTAACAGATTATATTTTTTCAATTCATTATAGGACTGATAAAGATCTGCCTCCGACAGCGAAGAAGAGCTACCCTGTAACTTACAAATTTCCAGAGCTTTTTTTGTATTATATGCATATCCCTCCGAGGCAATAAAAGCAAAAGATTCATTATTCCCATTATGATTAACATTAAGAAGCACCTCGAATAGGCCGCTTTTGATTTTTTTCAAAGTAACACTCAGCATGTCTGAATATTGGAATGGTGTTTCGTTTATTGTAAAACCATCCTGAAACAGGTTTAGAATGTATATTCCTTTTTCGTTTCTGCTGTCAAAATAAATGCCAGTGCTACAAGAATTGGCAAGGAAAAGGTCGTTCATTTCAGGCAATGTACTTATAATATTTTCTGAGGCGATATTAGAGGGATCTAAAAGAGCGCTTTCTTTATAATCAGCGGGAATTAATATCATTTTTTCCCCGACAACCTGGTACTGTGAAAAAACAATTTTCGATTTATTATTGGTCGGCATGGTGCTTATATTTCTGGCTTCTCTTTCAAGCAAGCACCTTTGCTCTTCATTTCGCCAAGGAAAAAAAAGATCAAACAAGCCTTTTTTATCTATTGAAAAATCATTCTTTAATGATGAAGGCAGATATTTTGTCAAGTATTCTGTGACTTCATTCTCAAAAAGACCTGGAATATTTTTTATTACGATTTTTCCGGGCACACCTTTTGTGTTATAGGCCAGCTCTATTGATCTTGAAGGATGGAGATTTAGCTTCCATGCTGATATTTCTTCTATGCAAGGAATATTCATTTCAGGGAAGGTCAGAATCTTGCCATTTTCTATAGCGAAAAGGCAAATAATGGGGCTTCTGGCGACTTGATTAAAAGAATTTTTTGGAACCTCATAAAATTGGAGCGATGCCAATGACTTTGCGGTATCCGGTAATTCCATTTTCAGTTTTGTTCTGATCTCATCTTTCCAAAAAACAATCCAAGGCCCGCAGCTTTTCGGAATTTTTTCTTGGTTTATATATATGCTGCAGTTTTTAATATTATGACCATAAGGTGTATCGAAAATAAAAGTTAACAATTCGTCACTATGGAAAATATTATAATTAAGGTTTTTTGTATGGGCTGAGAAAATTTCTTTTTTTGAAAATAGAAAAACCTCAAAATTTTTAGAAAGAGCAAAAATCGGGTTTTGTATCTTTTCTCCTTGCCCTGTCACAGCTGAATTCGCCTGAAGTATAAACCAGTATCCAGGTGGCAATTCGAAATTTAGAATTTGTCTCGCCTCATCAGCGCATTCCCTGCAAACTGGAGGAAGTCCTTCTTGATATGTTTTTTGGATAACGCCATGTGCCGTACATTTTATTTTAAATTGAGGCGAATTGTTGATACATTCCTCGCACAGAAAATCATTTGCAACTCCTGGTATGGTGGGAGCTTCAATCCTGCTTAAAAAAGCATAGCCGCCAGTTTTTATAATATCCAACATGGCATAATTGCTTTCGTATAGATTGGCCTTTCGACCACATATGATACAGTGCAACTTCCCCGATACACGATCAAATATTCTTGTCGAAAAATCTTTAACCATGACGTCCTCTTGATATAGTTAGAATCATTTTGCTATTAGTATCAATAATGCAACTGTATCTTTTTAGAAGTATAGGCGGCTTTATACAAGGTGGAGATTTCCCGTTAAATCCCAAATGAAAATACGGAAAACGATCAACATTCACTTCTTGAGAATTTTACCCTCGCCGAATTAATGCCAAAAAGAGGATAAAGAAAAAAATAATTGCAACTGTATAAGATAAATCGAATGAACAGCCTATAAGTAACAAGACTTTAATCGATTTTTCAACCTTTTTGTATAAAAATCCCGATTTGAAAGGAGTTGATGCTATGGCTTACACGCCAGAGTTGTCGTATCAATCGTCTTGTACGCTTCGATCGAGAGAATAGCTTGGGCGCTTGATGTGCCGATGACCATTGCCATTGAAGTGTTTTTTGAGGCAATGCCCCGAGTGCTCGATAGGCGGCGTATCTGTGAGGCGTGTAAAGACAAAACAAAGTGCCGTGAATGCGTGTTTTTATCGGCAAGCTGCCGTAAACCATATAAGTGTACCGCCGCACAGGCGGCTTAGAAATTGCGCAAGTATTGATCTTTTCACGCCATGGTGTGATTACAAACTCGTCTGAAAAGGACTTTTTACGAGTTCATCAAAAGTGCTTGGCTGCGAAAGCACGCCCTGAATGGGATTTCAGGTATTGTTCAAATGCCGCAGCTT
>PWHO01000150.1 GCA_003555385.1 Bacteroidales bacterium | reverse complement strand
GTCGTGGCTTCGCCACTCCAGTTGTTAGTTAGTCGGCGCTGCGCGCCTCCAGTTGTTGGTTTCCATAGCCCGTGCGAACCAACAACCAACCAACAACCAACAACCGCTTCGCCCGTTTCCAAGACCATTGGCAGCTTCCCCGTCACTCATCCCATGAGAACCAACAACCAACTTGCCCATGAGAACCAACAACCAACCAACAACCTTCTACCTTCTCCCATAAACCTCCGTGATCTTCCGCAGGTCCTGTACATGGTCCTCTGTAAGCATATCCCACGTGAATCGCCACTTCCAGTATCCGGGTGATTTACCGGGGAAATTCATCCTGGCTTCTTCGTCAAGCCGGAGGATGTCCTGGAGGGGTGCGATGGCAATATCTGCAACGGTTGACCAGGCCAACCGGATGAAAGACCAGGCGGGATCATCGTCGTCGAGGCAGAAATAATCATGCATCCTTTCCTTGTCTTCGGGCGGGCTGTGTTTGAACCAGCCCACGGTGGTGTTGTTATCGTGGGTGCCGGTGTATACGACACTGTTTTTGTCATATGTGTGGGGGATGAAGTCATTTTCTTCTGCTGAGTCGAAGGCAAATTGCAGGATCTTCATGCCGGGCATGCCGAATTTTTCCCGTAGCTCTTCTACATCGGGGGTGATTACTCCCAGATTTTCCGCGACAATGGGTCTGTCTCCTAAAGCTTCATATACGGCGCGTAGCATTTTTTCTCCCGGTGCTTTGATCCATTTTCCTTTGATGGCGGTTTTTTCGCCGCTGGGAACGGCCCAGTAGGCTGCCAGCCCGCGGAAATGGTCAATGCGCAGGACGTCGTACAGCAAAAAGTTGGCCTCGATGCGATCGATCCACCACTGGAAACCATGTTTTTCCAGGTATTTCCAGTCATAAATGGGGTTGCCCCAAAGCTGCCCTGTTTCGCTGAAATAATCCGGCGGTACCCCTGCCACGGTGCGGGGCTGAAGGTTCTCGTCAAAGTCAAAGAGTTCCGGGTGCCCCCACGATTCAGCGCTGTCGAAGGCCACATAGATGGGGAGGTCACCAAAGATCTGGATTTTCTTTTCATTGGCATAGGACTTCAGGTCGAGCCACTGGTGGTAAAATATTACCTGGAGGAAGCGGTAGAAATCCATTTCCCGGGCCAGCTTTTGCTTGTATTCCTTCATACCCTCTGGTTTCCGGAGCCGGATATCATCTTCCCAATCCCACCAGGGTTGCCCCTGATGATCGTCTTTAATGGCCATGAACTGCACATAATCTTCCAGCCACCATCCGTTGGTACCACAAAATTCCTGGTATTGTTGTTTCAGCTGGTTGTCACCGGAATGGAGATAACGGTCATAAGCTTTTTTTAACAATTCATATTTATAATGAAAAACCCATCCGTAATCCACTTCATGTTCGGGAAATTGCTCATTCTCAGGAAGCTCCTCTTTGGCCAGAAGCCCCTGATCTGCCAGCTTTCCCAGGTCGATCAGCAGAGGGTTTCCCGCGAAAGCGGAAAAGCACTGATAGGGAGAGTCTCCGTAACCGGTGTGACCCAGCGGAAGGATCTGCCATATCTTCTGACCTGACTTTTCAAGAAAATCAACAAATCGGTACGCTTCCTTTCCCATGGTCCCGATGCCGTATTTCCCGGGCAGGGAGGTGATGTGGAGCAATATGCCGCTGCTTCTTTCCATATATATACAAGTTTATGGTTCGTTTTTCGCGTTTAGCTTTCCAGAGATTCCAGCGTTTTCTTAATCAGTTTTTCATCCGGATCGTGCACTACAAAAATCATCATGATGGCGCCGATAAACAGTGAAACTCCTCCGAAGACGAGCCCGAAAATGGGCTGACCGGGTGCCACAATGCTGATAAATGAACCCAGGATGCTGGCGGCGACGATTTGCGGCAACACAATAAATATATTGAACAACCCCATGTAGGTGCCCATTTTATGTGACGGCAGCGATCCGGTGAGGATGGCATAGGGCATGGCAAGGATGCTGGCCCAGGCGATCCCTACGCCCAGCATGGAGAGGATGATCCAGTTGGGGTTCGGAACTACCAGGATGCTCAAATAACCCAGTGCTCCGAAAACCAGGGCCATGGCATGGGTATACCTTCGGTTGGTTTTTCTGGCAGCGACTGGCAGGAGGAATGCAACCAGGGCGGCGAATCCGTTGTACACGGCAAATAAGACCCCTACCCAGTTGGCTCCTTCGTTGTATTCGCGGTCGATCTCTGTCAACCTGGTTCTTTCCCTTTCGGGGAGGTCAATGCGGTCGGCATGTTGCCGGAAAAAGCGGACCACCCGCATGGAGGCCACCACTTCAGAAGCTCCTTCATTGATGGCGGTTTCGTAAAGGTAAAGGTCTTCCTGTATGGAAGGCAGCCTGTCTTCCCAGGCATCCTGCGGTTGTTCTTCCATGTCCCGGGAGATGGTCACCAGGGTTTCCACGTGCCCGGCCTGGAGTTTCATGTCGTAATGGTGGCTGGTAACACCCGGGGTTCCGAAAGTCCAGAGGGTAAATAGCCCCACCCAGGAGAAGAATTGCACAACCGCCAGCTGACCCATGGTTTTGGGCATACGGAACAGGTCATTGATCACGGTCACAAATCCGTTGTTGGTGGTTTTTCGTTTGATCAGGGCACCGGCAATAAACTGCACGAGTCCGAAGAGTATTGCACCGATACTGAGGATATACAGGTCGCTTCGTATAAACTCATAACGGAACACCAGGAATGTCAGAATGGCTCCGATCACGATCCATAGGATGGATGGTTTGCTGAAACGTGTATAGGGCAGCAGTTCTCCGGATTTGTGGTCTTCGGCCACTCTGTCGGCTCCTTTTTCCAGTTCCTCAAATTCTTTGAGTTGCTCAGGAGTGTATTCCCTGGAGCGAAAGACTGTCCAGGCTACAGCGGCAAAGAATACGATACCGCCAATCAGAAATGCGAGCCGCACGGAGGGGGGTACCTGTCCTTCCGGGGCTGTATTGGCCACACCAAAGCCGTTGGTAAGAATCCACGGTAGCATGGAGGCCACCACGGAACCCGTCCCGATAAAGAAACTCTGCATGGCAAAACCTTTGTTGCGCTGATCGGGGGGCAGGTTGTCTCCTACAAATGCCCGGAAGGGTTCCATGCTCATGTCGATGCTGGCGCCCAGAATCCAGAAGATCCCTACGGCGATCCATAACATGGGAGCAGTGGGGAGCAGAATGAGTGCGATGGATGCGCCGATGGCCCCAATAAGGAAATACGGCCTTCTTCGTCCGAGCCGCGTCCAGGTATTGTCACTCATGTACCCGACTATGGGCTGCACAATCAGCCCGGTAACGGGAGCGGCGATCCATAGAATGGGGATGGCTTCCACCTGTGCTCCGAGGGTCTCAAAAATCCGGCTTACATTGGCGTTCTGCAGTGCAAATCCAAACTGAATCCCCAAAAAGCCAAAGGTCATGTTCCATATCTGCCAAAAGGTAAAACGTGGCCTGGTCTTAGTCATATGAAATCAGGTTAAATGGTTAACTTAATTGTTTTGTTGTTGCTGTCGAACCAGAGGATGGGCAGTGGCATAGGTTATTTATCCATTTGTAACCGCGGGATTTTGTACCCTAAGCATCGCCGGGTTTTGCACCCCACGCAATCGCTGGGTTTTGTACCCCACGTATCGCCGGGTTTTGCACCCCACGCAATCGCAAAGTTTTTTGCCCGCACACGGCCACTGCTTCCCCGTGTTATTTAAAAAGTTTAAAGGTAAAAAAATTTCCGGT
>PWHO01000019.1 GCA_003555385.1 Bacteroidales bacterium | reverse complement strand
TGCCGCCGGAGCGGGCAGGGGAGGTGTTTGCCCGGGTGGAAGATGCGCTGAACCGGCAATCGGAAGTTGACGGGGGGATGAAACTGAGCATTCCTTTTGTGGTGGTGAATGCCGGGAAAACTACCTGAGTTTGGGTAACCTGCCCACCGGGTAAAGGTGCCAGCTTCGTTCCACTTCCTGCTCCCTGACCTGGCTGAGGATAAATTCAAGCTGAGCGCGGGGGTCATTGCGAAAAGCCTCGTTTTCAGCTTTCCGGGCCTCGAATGCTTCGCTCAGTGCCTCATCGTCCTGCAATCGTTCCCAGGCATAATCCTCGAATCCGTAAATCCACCATCCTTCCCCGTCTTCCAGGGCGGAGGTGAAGAATCCCCAACTGAGGAAGGAAGCCGGGGCCTCCGGTTCCAGGGCATGCACAATGTAGTTGTTTGCCGGCTGGTTGGTGTAAATGATGGCGTCGCCCTTGTAGAATTTTCTGTTAGCCAGCTCGGTGTGGGTTTTCAATTGGCTGATGGTATGGCGTCCCTGGTTGGATCCCCCGGAAACGTTGAAGTCTTCCACGTAGGTTATCTCTGCCTCCATAATGGTGTCCTTTTCCAGTCGGTCGATTTTGACCCCGTTTTGTTCCATACGGCTGATCACCTCATGCCAGGCCTGTGGAATGATGTAGGCTTCCGGGGCCTCAGCCATCATAAGTGGTTCAAAATAATCATAAAAAGGAATGGTGTCTGACCACGGCCGGTCATGATGGTAGTTGGTCACCGTGCGGTTGGTCAGGGGGGTGGTTGACTGGCTGGTTTCATAGCCTTTGAAAACGATCGGGTCATATTGCGCCATGTCCGGGGCCCAGTCGAGCACGAAAGATTTCCGGGACCTGGTTTGTGCGGATGCATCTTTCCTCATTTGCCGGATGCGGCCGGTGTGCCCGGCGGTGAATTCCACTGTAAAGGCAATGAAATCGATGGTGGCTTTTACCCGTTCGGGGTAAGGTTTGGCAAACTGGGTTTCTGTAATGAAGGCCAGGGTGTTGAACAGGGACGCATAACCCGATGAAAAATGGGGGTGATCAATGAAGCCGGCGATTCCGTTGCGTATGTCGCCGCGCCCGGGAGTCTGGGTGTAAGGAACCATCCCCCACGGGGTTTCTTTATTCATTCTCCGGTACAATTCCGGCTGCATCTTTTCTTTCAAAAATGTGCCCATTTCACCGGGAAGCTTCTGGTGCATGGAGGCAATCAGGGTCATCACCGACTGGTGCTCCATGCCGTTGGTGGTGTGGGTATCAATAAACACATCGGGATCCAGGGAGTGAAAAATCTCCGCAAAGGAGCGGGCATTTTTGGAGTCCTGCTTCATGAAATCCCGGTTGAGGTCCAGGTTGCGGGCATTTCGACGGGCTCCTTTGTATTCGGGCCCGTCCTGGTTCATCCTGTAATAGCGGCTCTGGTCCAGGTACCCGCCGATGCTGTAAACGGGGATGATGGCAACCACGGTATTTTCAAGTACCTCAGCCATCCCGTCTTTATTTTTCAGCAGATTTTCGGCGTATTCTATGCTGCCGTCGATCCCCGCAGGCTCTCCTGCATGGATCCCGTTATTGATCAGGACAATGCTTCTTCCTTTTTCTTTGAGTGAAGCGGGGTCGAAATCTCCATCGCCGGAGAGCAGGAACAGGTGGAGTGGACGGCCTGTATCTGTGGGGCCCATTTCCTTTAGGTTAGCCTCATCATAGTAGGATGCAAGCTGCCGGTAGGCATCAATCACCTCCTCGTATTCGAGGCTCTGGTTTTCATTATATCTGAGTTGGATATCAGGGGCAGGTTGCCGGGTGCAGGAAGCAAAAAACAATACGCAAAAAACGATCAGCGTAGTAAAAACAGATTGATTCATGAAACAAAGGATTAACAGTTGTAAATTCCGGGGCGGAAATTACAAAAAAATCCCTGATCCCGCAGCAGATATTGCATGATTGCTGCCGGGGTTAAAGGCCGGCAGGCCGCACACATGTTTTGATCAAATCAGGTTGTGGCGGTAACGCCAACGGGCCTGCAGGTTATGGCAGGGCACTAACGGGCCTGGCGGGCAGACCTGCACCCCGGTAATTTTACTCCATCAGCCTGCCTATCTCCGCGGCCAGTTTACGGTCTTTATCCGTGATTTTATTGCCGTCATCATGGGTGGATAGCTTGATGTCCACTTTGTTGTAGACATTGCACCATTCCGGATGATGACCATGGATCTCTGCCAGTAAGGCCACCCGGGCCATAAACGCAAACGCTTCAGAAAAGTTTTCGAACACGAAAGTACGTGTCAGTTGATTGTTTTCTTCTTTCCACATAATGATGGGTCATTAATTGTTTGTTTATACAAAATGCGGAACACTGGTTAATTGTTCATTATATACAAAAAACCGTTTTCAGAAAATACATTGAATTCTCTAACGGGATTGCCTAATCCATGGTGAGAACCACTTTTCCCCTGGTTCTTTCGGACTCCAGCAGCTGGTGCGCTTTTTGTCCTTGCTTCAGTGGAAGGCTCGTTTCTACCTGTGGTTTGACCTGCCCGATGGCAATCATGTCGGCAATTACGTGCAGGTCATCGCCTGAGGGTTTCACCATGATGTAGGTGGCTTTCTTTTTTCTTAAAAAATTGCACATCATGCTACAGAACAAACTACCGTCCGGAACTGTGGTGACATAGTTGCCCCCTTTCCTGAGGATGCGCTTGCACTGTTTGAATGAACTTTTTGCGACAGCATCAAATACTTTGTGATACCGTTGCGTCTGTTTGGTGAAATCCTCCGTGGTGTAATCAATCACCTCATCGGCCCCGAGCTCTTTCAAAAAGTCCAGGTTTTTGCTGCTGGCCACCGCAGTAACATGGGCCCCCAGGGCTTTGGCGATCTGCACGGCAAAACTTCCCACGCCCCCGGAAGCACCATTAATCAACACTTTATGACCTTCGTGGAGGTATTCTTTCTTGCGGAATGCCTGCAGGGCGGTGAGCGCAGCCAGGGGGGTGGCTGCTGCTTCTATCATACCCATGTCGCCGGGGATGGGGCAAAGGAATTCACTTTTAACGCAAACAAACTCCGCGTAGCCACCTCCATTAAACGGGAGCATGGCAAAAACCCTGTCTCCCGGTTTGAAAGGTGATGACTCATCTACCCTTTCCACCACACCAGCGATGTCGAAACCCAGGGTGCGGGGAAACTTTTTCCCGGTAAACAACTTCAAAGAACCGTTTCTCAGTTTCAAGTCCACCGGGTTGACACCTGCGGCATGTACGCGCACCAGTACCTCCCCGGGCTTGTGCAGGGGCATGGAAACCTCCTCTTCCAGAAGCTGTTCCGGGCCGCCAAACTTGTGTATGCGCAGTGCCTTCATGTGATTAAATTAATATAGGTAAAACCTTGTGTTTGGTTTGTAATTGTACCTTATGTTCATATAAATGCATTTGATTATACTATTAACAACAAAGATAGGTAATTAAAGTTTAATTGGAGTCGGAAAGAATTTTGTTGTGAAATAAATTCGCTTTATCCAAACCTAACAATAACATTTTCTGTTACATTTATGTATTACTTGTTAGTTAAAAGAAAATATGGGTCGGGCATTGCACAAGATGAAGCTCATGTGTATTTCTGACATTGCTGTTTTATGCGCCTTTTTATCGCTGGCATGGCTTATATGGTAGATCAGATGAAGTTTCAGCTAATATTACTCAAGATTTTGGCTTTTTTACTGCCTTTTTCGGTTGAAATCGGTGTTGCTCCCGGC
>PWHO01000238.1 GCA_003555385.1 Bacteroidales bacterium | reverse complement strand
TGAATCCTATAAAGCACAAGTTGACCTATTGCTTATGGTATTGCCCTTCGTTTCAAAGGAGAAATCTTTTGCACTAAAGGGGGGTACTGCCATTAATCTTTTCGTTAGGGATATGCCACGGCTTTCTTATCACAAGTAAATCGTTATCCAAAGAAGTTTCTAAAAATACTTTTTAAGTGCTTGTAAATCAATTTTTATTTTGATAATACGCTCGTGATAATATTTGTTATTTTCAAATGAATGCAATGGTGCATTCCACTAAAAATAACAAATGGACACAGAGAGAGAAATCAAATCCCTGATTAGGGATTGTGTGGTTTTCCTTAGGCAGGAAGGCTACAGCAAACCACGCATCAAAGATTACATTCGATTTTGGCGGGATGGAATCCAAGGGTATATGAAAAAGAACTCTTTGGGAAACTACCGTCCTGACATCGGAGAAAGCTTTTTAAAGGGGATGCCTTTAATGAGTCCTTCCCATATGCGTGCGATTCGACGCAGCGTCCACGTTCTGGACGATTTTCTTTTGCATGGGAAAGTCAGGAAAAGAATTGTTCAATATGTGCACCATGAACTGCCCGGTAAGATTGGGGAGTTTGCCCTTGAGTTCCTGAAATATCAAGAAAATTTACGTCGAAGCAGACTTACCATTGAAAACCATCGACGCAAGCTAAGCTACTTTATTACTCACCTCTCATTGAGGTCCGTTGGCCATATTTCCGATATAGGTGAAGACGACGTTCTTAGTTTTATATCATCGGCCCAGAACTGTAAGGACGAGTATCTCAACACCATCCGGCTCTTCTGCAGGTTCTTATATGAACAGAAATACATCGACACAGATGTGGTATATGTCATTGGAAGAAATAATTATTCCATACGAGAGAAACTCCCCTCTGTATACAATGCTGAAGAAATAGGACTTATTGAGAATACCGTCGAGCAATCCAGTGCCGTTGGAAAACGTGATTATGCAATGCTTCTCCTGACCACGCGGCTCGGCCTGCGTTCTTCGGACATCGCAGGACTGGCCTTCGAAAATCTGGATTGGCAACGTAACCTTATATGCCTAGTCCAACAGAAGACAAAGAAAATCGTGGAACTACCGCTGTTGGCCGATGTTGGGGAGGCTATTATTAATTACATGAAATATGGCAGACCATTATCCGAACTGCAGCAAGTTTTCTTGACAGCTACCGCTCCCTATAGTTCTGTCAACAGGTTGGTCATCAATGGAGCCATAAGCAGAATAATAAGGGCATCTGGAGTCAATATCAATGGTCGCAAATTCGGCCCCCATTCCATGCGGCATACCCTAGCCAGCCAGTTATTGCGTAACGGGCCTTCGCTTCCAGTAATATCCGAAACACTCGGACACTCCGATACCCAGGTAACCATGAACTATTTGCGTATAGATATAAACAGCCTTATGCAATGTGCGCTGGATGTACCCTTGGTATCCATGAATTTTTATGTGCAGAAAGGGGGTGTTTTTTATGGCTAAGCAATTCAAATACGAAAGTGTATTTGCTCCTTATTTTGAGAGCTTTTTGAAGATGAAGGATGCCATGGGATATGGGCTTTACAAGTTCGGATATATCTTTTTGGAACTCGACCGATTCTTCCTGAAAACCGAAGTCACGGCAATTTATATAAGCAGTGAACAGATTGCTGCGTGGAGGGCGACCAGAATAAATGACAAAGCCAGGACGCTGTACGACAAATACTCGGTCTTGTCTCAGTTCTGCAAGTATATGTGTCATCTTGGTCATGAATGCTATATCCCACGACTACCCAAGGGAAACGCATGGAACTTCGTTCCCTATATCTTCACCCATCGGCAAATGGAATGCATCTTCAGGGAATGTGACAAGCTGCTCTTACCGTATTGTAGTAATATGAACACGGCGCTTTTTGCCATCCCCGCTTTGATACGCTTCCTCTACAGTACTGGGGCAAGGATTGGTGAAGCCTTATCTATCAAAAACATGGATATCGACTACCAGAACCATCAAGTTATCATAAGAAAAACAAAAAACAAGATGCAGCGAATAGTTCCAATAAACTCATCCCTTATGGAAGTGATGAGACAATACGAACGATATAGAAACCAGATTCCGGTAAAGGACATAGCGGGTAAGGACCATTTTTACTTTGTCAAGGCCAATGGCACCCCATTTACATTAGGTGTAGCATACAGGTGGTTCAAAATAATACTGAAACAATGTGGGATACCCCATATAGGAAAGCAACAAGGGCCCCGGGTACATGATATCCGGCACAGCTGTGCGGTTCACTCTCTTGAAAAAATGGTAAAAAGCGGAGTGGATATTTATTGTGCTCTCCCGAGACTATCTACTTTCCTAGGACACAAAACTATAGCTGGAACGGAAAAATATGTAAGGATGACACAGGAAATTTATCCAGATATCATCGAAATGGAATCCTCCCTTTCCGCCTTTGTATTCCCAAACAAAATAAAAATTGACAACGATTATGGAAGCAACGAATGATTTTGCAAAATATCTAACAAGGTTCTTTACAGAGTATCTTGTCGGTGAAAGGGGAGCCAGCTCCCATACGCTACGATCATACAGTGAGACCTTTACCCTTGTACTTATCTACATGGACAAGGTCAGAGGTAAACCCGCGGACAGGTTGACTCTCAATCATTTTGACAGGGAAACCGTCCTTGACTTCCTTGACTGGTTACAGAAAACCCGAAAATGTTCCAACACCACCCGCAACCAACGCTTGGCCGCCTTACATTCCTTTTTTAGATATATGCAATATGAAGACGTCAAACGTCTGGGGCAATGGCAGGAAATTCTATCCATCAAAGTCAAGAGGCAAGGAAAAAGAAGCGCAGTCAATTATCTGTCCGTTGAGGGGGTCAAGCTCCTGCTGGAACAAATACCAACAAACAGCAAAGTGGGAAGGAGGAACTTGGCCCTGCTGGCATTGCTTTATGATAGTGGAGCAAGGGTTGGTGAACTCATTGACCTGACGCCTGAATCCCTGAATCTCAACAAGCCGTGTCATGTTGTCCTTTTTGGAAAAGGTGGTAAAAAAAGAATCGTCCCCTTACAGGACGAACAGGTGAATCTATTACTGTCCTACATGAAGGAAAATCGACTTGATTCCTTGGCATTCAATCAACGTCCGTTGTTTGCCAATAATCGGAAGGAAAGGCTGACCAACTCAGGGGTGACCTATATCCTAAATAGTTATGTTCAGAATGCCCGGATGCTGAGGCCTGATCTGATACCTGAAAAAATCAGCCCACATACCTTACGCCACAGCAAGGCAATGCACCTCTTACAATCCGGTGTGAATCTGGTATACATCCGTGATATTTTGGGCCATGTATCCATACAGACTACAGAAGTCTATGCCAGAGCCGACTCAAAACAAAAACGTGAAGCATTGGAGGCTGTATACATTAAGATTATACCAACTCAGGTAAACGAAGGAATCTGGGAAAGGGACTCGAAACTCAGGGAATGGTTAAAGAATTTTGCAAAATAAACAATATCGTTATCCAAAGTTGTTTTGAATAGTAGAGAAATCAAAGTGCTTATTATCAATGCTATTTATTGAGGAACTTTGGATAACGATTTACTCGGGATAAGAAAAATTATCACGAGTCGTGATAAGCTTTCCGTAGATATCGACCTGGCATATTTGCCTCTTGTTTCACGGGATGAAGCATTGAAAGAGATTCAGGAAGCACTAAACAGGATTAAAGCAGATCTTGAAAGGAATATTCCAGATGTT
>PWHO01000042.1 GCA_003555385.1 Bacteroidales bacterium | reverse complement strand
GTAATCTGTTTTTAACAATTTTCTGTCCTGCCTTGGAAAGATTTTCTTCATCTTCCAGGTATCGCTTAATTTTAAGCAGGGCTTCTTCAAAGCCCGGTATCTGTACTTTTTCGTACAGGTTTACTTTCTGGGTCGTTTTTTTACGGGCGTGTTCAAGTAACTGCATCTTCTGGTTGAACACCTCACGTTCAATGGCTGTTTTAGCAAGTTCCTTTACAATGTGAATCCCGTCAAGGTACCAGCCGGGCTGATTGAACATGCTGAAAGGTTTGACAGAAAACTGCACATCTTCCAGCACAGGTGTTCTGACCCCCGCAATTTTTTTGATCGACAGACTCACATCCTCCACGCTGACCAGTTCATTGTCAAATTCATCCCACAATGCGATCGCGTGCTGATATTCTTTCAGCTGTCTCTCAAGTTTCTTGTCAAATTCTTCAGCAGCCTCCTTGGCTTTCTTCACCTCGCTGCGCAGTGCAGCCTCCTTGTTTTTCAGGGTAGGCAAAGCCTTTACCCTGATGGCAAGCTGCTTCTTGAGTCGCTGAAGATAGGTTTTGTTATATTGAAACTTAATGGCCATAATTTGAATGTCTTGAATGATTCACAACAAATGGCGTCAATCTTATTTGTGCCAGTATTTTTTCACAAATTCTTCTCTGATACCCACTTCTTCCGGTTTGAAGTGCTCGGAGAACAATTCGTAGGCAGTTTCAAGCATTTCTTCCATCTCTATATTGACGTCAATGGCCAGGAGTTTTCTTGAGTAGCCCTTGGCGAATTCTAGTGTCCGCTCATCGTAGTCTGTCAGGTCAAAGCCGTTCTCCTGCTTGGTCCGGGCATTTGCTGCGTCGGCATAAAGACGGACTGCCGCGTTCATTACCTGTGGGTGGTCTTCCCTGGTTTTCTTTCCGATTACGAGCTGCTTAAGACGTGAAAGACTCCTGAAGGGGTCAACGATCACTTTACCCACATCGCTGTCTTTACGCAGGAAAAGCTGTCCCTCTGTAATATAACCAGTGTTATCGGGAACTGCATGGGTGATGTCGCCGCCGGAAAGTGTGGTTACTGCAATAATGGTAATGGATCCTCCGTCGGGGAACTGAACGGCCTTTTCGTACAGGCGTGCCAGGTCAGAGTAAAGTGAACCGGGCATACTGTCTTTGGACGGGATCTGGTCCATACGGTTTGATACAATACTCAGGGCATCGGAATAAAGCGTCATGTCGGTAAGCAATACCAGGACTTTTTCATTCTTCTTCGTGGCGTAATACTCTGCCGCCGAAAGTGCCATGTCGGGCACGAGCAGCCTTTCAACCGGCGGGTCTTCCGTGGTGTTGATAAAGCCGACGATACGGTCAAGTGCACCGGCATTGTCAAATACATTTTTGAAATACAGGTAATCGTCATTGGTCAGACCCATCCCGGCCAGGATGATCTTGTCAGCCTTGGCGCGCAGGGCTACCATCGCCATCACCTGGTTGTATGGCTGGTCGGGGTCAGCAAAGAAAGGAATTTTCTGGCCGGTTACCAGTGCGTTGTTCAGGTCGATCCCGGCGATCCCCGTGGGGATAAATTCTGATGGCTGCTTCCTTCTTACGGGGTTTACGCTGGGGCCACCGATCTCCAGTTCTTCACCCATGATCTCGCCCCCTTCCATGGGCTCGCCGTAAGCGTTGAAGAAGCGTCCTGCCAGGTCATCACCCACCTTCAGGGTAGGGGATTTGCCTGCAAAGATCACTTCTGCATTGGTGGCAATGCCTTCCGTTCCGCCAAAGATCTGCAGGGTTACCATGTCGTCAATGATCTTTACCACCTGGGCCAGACGACCGTCAACGATCGCCAGCTCATCATTGCCAACACCCTGTGCGCGTAAAGATACGGTGGCTTTGGTAAGCTGAAACAGCTTGGTGTATACGCGTTGAAATGCTTTCGTTTCCTTTTCCATTATTCTGTTGCTTTTCCTTGGTTTCTCAAATTAAGCCTTGGCTTCTTCCTTTACTTCCTTTTCTTCCTGTCCTTGTTCTTTCAGGATCTTCTCAAGCTCTTTCTCATTCTTTTTAAACTTATCCGATTCAAATTCTGAATAGTTCATTTGCTTGAGGGCGTTAATGATTCGCTTGAAATAAGGACCAACGTCTTCAAATGATTCGAAGTCAAACTCCATGCTGGTTACACCCAGGGTTTTCTGAAGCATATAATTCTGGCGCTCAAGCGATGAAGAAGCATCAATGGCATCAAAGCCATCCTGTTGAAGGATCACAAAGTCGATCAGCTCGGATTTCCAGTACCTGATATGGTATTCAATCGGTACACCGTCATCACCCAGGATGTTGATCTGTTCGTATGTTTCTTTACCTCGAAGCAGAATGTCTTTGGCTTCATGTACATTGTCTGTCCAGTTTTCGGAAATAGTTGAGTTGAGATATTCTTCAATTTCCGGGTATTCAAGGTATTTCGAGTAAGAATCAATGGAGTCGATGGCAGGGTACCTTTTACTGTCTGCACGTTGCTGTGAAAGGGCGTAAAAACACCTGGCCACTTTTTTTGTCGACTCGGTAACAGGCTCTTTCAGGTTACCACCTGCCGGTGATACGGTACCGATGAAAGTAATTGATCCGGTTTCTCCGTTGGGAAGATACACGAACCCGGCCCTTGCATAGAAGTTTGCGATAATGGCTGAAAGGTCCATGGGGAATCCGTCCGGTCCCGGGAGTTCCTCCATCCGGTTTGACATCTCGCGCAGTGCCTGTGCCCAGCGGGAAGTAGAGTCTGCCAGCAGCAACACCTTCAGGCCCATGGCCCGGTAGTATTCTGCGATGGTCATGGCGGTGTAAACAGAGGCTTCCCTTGCGGCAACCGGCATATTGGAAGTGTTGGCAATAATGGTGGTTCTTTCCATGAGCTTGCGTCCGGTGCGGGGGTCTTCCAGCTCCGGGAACTCGGTAAAGATCTCAACCACCTCGTTGGCCCGTTCACCGCAGGCCGCAACCACTACCAGGTCGGCGTTGGCGTTTTTGGACAAACTGTGCTGCAACACGGTTTTACCTGATCCGAAAGGTCCGGGGATAAAACCGGTGCCACCTTCCGCCATTGGATTCAGGGTATCCATAACGCGGATACCGGTTTCAAGAATCTTAAAAGGACGGGGCTTTTCTTTATATGCCCTGATGGGAACTTTTACCGGCCATTTCTGTACCATGGTTACTTCATGGTCTTTGCCGTCTTTATCGGTGAGCACTGCAATGGCGTCATTCAGCTTATATTCTCCCTTTTCTTTCAGGCTCTTGACAGTAAATTCACCCTTGAACTTAAAAGGAACCATGATCTTGTGCGCAATCCAGTTTTCTTTGACTTCACCCAACCATGCGCCGGCAGTCACCTTGTCACCTTTTTTTGCCAGTGGCTTGAATGCGAACTTGCTGTCAAAATCAAGGGGATCGGTATATTCTCCTCTTTTCAGGAAAATGCCATCCATCTTGTTCAGGTCATTTTGAAGGCCGTCGAAGTTTTTTGACAGAATGCCGGGGCCCAGGGTCACCTCAAGCATGTGCCCCATGAATTCCACCTCGGTGCCCACTTTGAGGCCCCGTGTGCTTTCAAAGACCTGGAGGTATGCCTTGTTTCCCACTACTTTGATCACCTCGGCCATCAGCCGGGTATCACCGTGTTTGATAAAGCATATCTCATTTTGTCCGGCCGTTCCTTCAGTTTCAACAATAACAAGGTTGGCAATAATGCCGGTTACATTCCCGATTGTATTCATAATATTGCTATTTTTCTGTAAATTTTTCAGGTAGTTCGTAG
>PWHO01000277.1 GCA_003555385.1 Bacteroidales bacterium | reverse complement strand
TTCTTTTGAACTTTCCAGTCAAAGGCGGCTTTCAGGGCATTTTCGATGGCCAGTCCACCGCCGGCCACGAAGAATGCATAGGGCATATTTTCGGGAATTCCGACACGCGAAAAGGTGTCGACAAATTCGGCCATCTCCTGGGTATAGATATCGGAATTGGACGGATTGTGCAGGGCGATATGCCCAATTTTTGCCTTAAATGCTTCATTATCAACAACCTTGGGGTGGTTCATCCCCAGAGGATTGGAGGCGAAAAAGGTAAAGAAGTCAAGGAAATGGCGATTATGGTGCGAATCATAAATGTATGGGCTTTTGCTTTTATGAAGGTCGAGCACCATATCCATGCCATCAGCAAGAATGTGTTTTCCAAGGGTTTCGTGTACCTTGTCGGGGGTAATACGGGGATTGTATGTCATGAAGCTTTCGGTATTGAGTTGCAAAATAGTATTTGTTCAGAAAAGACAAGCTACCAAAATCAATATTCATGACCAAGAACAGCCCCTTTTCTTTTTGCGTTCGGACAGTGAATCAATGCGTTTGTTACTTGACTGTGAAACAATAAAGCTGTACCTTATAAATCTAGACATTGCGGGGTGGAGCAGCTGGTAGCTCGTCGGGCTCATAACCCGAAGGTCGCAGGTTCAAATCCTGCCCCCGCCACTAAAAGGCTTGTAATCCATTGGGTTGCAAGCCTTTTTTTATGTGCGTCCGGCAGGGCGCATTCGCTTGGGAGTGAAGGGCTCCTATGCACCTGACAGGAGGAAGCCACACTCTCGGCATAGGGCTCCTCAAAGAACGTCCGCTCATAGGTTCTCAGCCCAACCGACCGGTCGCCGATCTTGCCGAATACAAGGGGCATAACAGGAAATATGCCTAGCTCTTCAAGACCGGTGATATTGGTCCAGGTATTATGTGGCGCCCACACCAAGCCTTCCTCCCATTTCGCCTTGCGGCCAAAGCGTACTCACCGACCTCAGCTGGGCCACTACCTGAGTTTGCCACAAATAGCTATTCTCCAATTGGTTATAAAAATATATTATTATAAAAACAAGATCCGCTTTTTTGATTTTTTTTGTTTTTTTTGAGGAAAAGTTGTTAACTGCAAAAGGTCACCCCATTATTTCATGATTTAAGTTTCGCTGCTTGTAATTCAGTTTAAATTATTGACAGGTATGAAACCGGATCCTCAGAACGAAGCTGTCTCCCGCCGCAATTTCCTAAAAATATCCGCGATCTGGGCGGGCGGAGCATGGATTGTCGGATATCCCGTGGCGCGGGCTTCAAATCATGTCACAAACAGTGCCCCGGGCCGGACTCAGGGTCAAGGCACAGAGTACCAGGTTTTGACTACGGATGAAGCGGCTATCATGGATGCACTGGCTGATTGCATCATCCCGCCCGGCGATTATGCCGGCGGCCGGGAAGCGGGAGTCACCCTTTTCATTGACCGGCAGCTCGGCAGATATCTGCACAGCGATAAGGCGATGTACAAAACCTGCCTGGCGGCTTTGAACAAAGGAAGCCAGGCCGACTACGAAAAGGTTTTCACCCGGCTGGGTGAAGAAGCGCAGATCCGGTATCTGACGGATATCGAAGCGGGCGGGTATAATAACCGGACCGGAAATTGGGGCGACTACATCCCATCATCCTTCTTCAGCACCATGCGGGATCACTGCATGATGGGCTATTACGGCCATCCCAAACATGGCGGCAACCGGGAGTGGGTGAGTTACCAGATGCTGGGACTCCCGGTAGAACAGGTTCCGATGAGTCCTTAGAATACGGAGAACAGTAACTTGGAGATCAGCACTTTGAAACGGCTCCTGAGGAACCAGCCTCTAAAAATGTACAAATCAAGTTGTTTTTGGCAAACCAACATGTAAATAATTTATGACAAATCAGCATGTAAATGCAATTGTAGTAGGCTCCGGCGCCGGCGGCGGTGTAGTCGCCAAGGAACTGAGTGAGGCCGGGTTGTCAGTGGTTCTTTTCGAGCGCGGGGAATGGGCCCGCTACTCCGAGCACGGCGATGACGAGCTCACGGCCCAGCGCTCTTTCCCACTGCACTGCTATTTTGGCCCTGATAACGAACGCTACCGCCGTGTTGCCGTGGATCGCCAGGGCAACGAACGTATTGTATATCCAAACGAATGGGCCTATCACAACAATGCCGCCTGCGTGGGGTCGGGTACGGTCTCCTACGGAGCGATGGCCTGGCGTTTCATGGAGGAGGATTTTACCATGAAATCGACTTACGGCCATATCGAGGGGTCGACGCTGGAGGACTGGCCGGTCACTTATGCCGATCTGGAGCCTTTTTATGAAAAAGCCGAATGGGAGATCGGTGTGGCCGGAGATGACTCCCAAAACCCGTTCGCACCGTGGCGCAACAAGCCGCATCCCATGCCTGCATTCAAGCATAATACCGAAGCCCGAATGCTCGAAGCAGCGGCCAAAAAAGCAGGCTTCCACCCCTTTTCCATCCCGATGCTGCGCAACTCGGAGCCGTACCACGGCCGGGGTGAATGCATCCACGTTCGCAACTGCGTCGGCTTTGCATGCCCGGTCGGGGCCAAAAACGGAACGCAAAATACGGTGATCCCGACCGCTATCCGCACCGGCAACTGCGAACTCCGGATCAATTCCCAGGTAGTTGAAATAATGACAAATGACCAGGGCAAGGTGACCGGGGTAGCATATTTTGACAAACAGGACCGGAAACTGCAACAGACGGCCGACATTGTGGTTCTGGCCGCCTCGGCTACAGAGACCCCCCGCTTGATGCTGAACTCGGCATCCCGGCACTATCCGGAGGGAATCGGCAACCGGCATGACTGGGTGGGGCGCAACCTTCAGGGGCACGCCTATACCGGTGCCAACGCTCTGTTTGATGAGGTGATCTACGATGATGTGGGTCCGGGTGCCAGTGTAGCTATCTCCGACTTCGCCCATAACAACCCGGGCATCACCGGCGGTGCTATGCTGGCCAATGAATTTATCCAGATGCCCTATGCCTTCACCGGGACACGTCCTCCGGGCAGTCCGCACTGGGGCCGCGGGCACAAGGATTTTCAGCAGGAAAACTACAAGCGCTATGCCGGCATACGCGGACCGGTCCAGGAGATGCCCAACTTCGAATCCCGGGTGGAGGTCAGTCAGGATGTGCGCGACCATTGGGGTATGCCGGTGGCCAGAATATCAGGGTTCAAGCTGGACGAAGATATCAAGACGGCACATTTCATTGCCGACAAGGCGGTGGAGTGGCTGGAAGCGGCCGGAGCGGCGAAAATCTGGAAGAGCATCCCCGGCACCGGTGTAAGTGGCAGCCAGCATCAGTCGGGCACTTGTCGGATGGGGAATGATCCCAAAACATCGGTGACCAATAAATTTGGCCAGGTCCATGACGTTGAGAATCTTTTTGTTGCTGACGGTAGTTTACATGTCACCAACGGTGGCTTCAACCCGGTATTGACTATAATGGCACTGGGCTATTGGGTTTCAGATTACATTGTCAATGAATGGCAAAAGGGGAATTCTTTCCGCTGAGTTGTTGGTGAAAATGAACTACAACCGCCGCCGAAACGCGGTTTTGTTTTATTTTTCCAGACTGGTTATGTACTCATAACTGATCGGGACACTGGTCTTTACATCTTCAACTTCATCCTCGAGATAAAAATATTCGATATCCGAGTCTTCCGCTGCCCTCAATAACGCTTCGAGATCCACTTGTCCTTCTCCCAATACCACCATGGTTTCATTGGGAGCGCCGCCGGACAGATCGCCTTCCACACCTTTTTTCAGGTCCTTGAGATGGACTGTTTTAAAGCGATCCGGATATTTTTTGATCAGTTCAACCGGATCATGGCCGGGCCAAACAGTCCAGAATACGTCCAATTGAAAACTCACATAATCCGGATCGGTATTCTGTACAATGTAGTCAAAGTAT
>PWHO01000050.1 GCA_003555385.1 Bacteroidales bacterium | reverse complement strand
CATGGCCGTCCAGGAGTACCTGGAGGCAAATAAAAAGTAACAAGCAGGTTCTGGTGACCACCACCTGTTCCCGCAGATGAATGTGCGGCATGTATACCTTTCGGAAGAATGAGCGGCTTAGCAATTATCGTCTGAAGTCATTGCTTTTTGACAAAGGGGACAGCTTTTTTCATTATCCCTTCCGGGTGATTTTTCTATTTGCCAACAGGGATGAAGCTGGTGCCTTGCTGCCTTTGAAACAGCATCTTACCATGAGCGAAACATTCCAGTTTCCGGCAAAATGTCTGGTAGCCGTTTCCGGGAAGCGGGTCAAAAAAGCCAATAAAAGAAACCGTATAAAACGTTTGACAAAAGAAGCGTATCGTAAAAACAAAATCCCCCTCTACTCGTTGTTAGAAGAGAAAGAAATGGTATGCCTGCTTGGATTGATTTATACGGCAAAGCACCCGATTCCATACGAGGAAGTGGAAAAATCGTTGACGGCAATAATGGGGGCCCTTCAGGAAAAGATCAGGGAGCAGTCAGCCGGTGTGCATTTATCCCGTTCAAAGAGTTGAGTATCGATGTATCTGATCAGAATTATAAAGACATTGCTGACCTGGTTGTTTATCGGGTTGATCAGGTTTTACCAGGGAGCTTTGTCTCCCTATCTGCCCCCTTCCTGCAGGTATACCCCCACCTGTTCGGAGTACGGACTTGAAGCTGTTCGAAAGCACGGCCCCTTCAGGGGCGGGTGGCTGACCATCAGAAGACTTTCATCCTGTCACCCATGGGGTGGTAGTGGATATGACCCTGTACCTTAGATTATAAAAAGTATTACCATGAAAAATAAACTTCAGAAAATTAGCGGGAAACTGAAAATTTTCCTCGTCATTACCCTGGTGGCTTCTTCGTCCGTATTGCTGACCGGCTACGGAAGCAGGAACTTTGAAATCGCCAAAAACCTGGATATTTTTTCTAACCTTTTCAGGGAGCTGGTGGTAAATTACGTGGATGACGTCAACGTATCCGATGTGATGCGTTCCGGCATTGACGGCATGCTTTCCGGGTTGGACCCCTACACCACTTTTATTTCAGAGTCTGAAATTGAAGATGTACGTTTTATGACCACGGGGCAATACGGAGGTATCGGGGCCCTTATTCAGCGCAGGGGCGACAGAATAATGATCGCTGAGCCTTATGAGGGGAACCCGGCCTACAAAGCCGGGCTGCTGCCCGGGGACATCATCCTGGAGATCAGCGATCGTTCGGTAGATGGCCTGGATGAAGGTGAGGTTCGGAATTTGCTTACCGGGCAACCCGGAACCACCATTGACCTTGTGATTGAAAGAGAGGGTGAGCCGGAGCCATTGCGTAAAAGCATTGAGCGGGAGGTGGTTCAGGTAGACAATATTCCCTATTACGGCATGCTTGATGAATCAACTGCCTATATCAAGCTCACCGGGTTTACCCGCAATGCCGGCCGTGAAGTCAGGGATGCTTTTATGGACCTTCGCGACAACCACGATGTGGAATACCTGGTTCTGGACCTTCGGGGCAACGGGGGTGGTCTGTTGAATGAAGCGGTCAACATTGCCAATTTATTTATAGATAAGGGAGAACTGATTGTGCGGACAGAAGGACGCCTGGAAGACCGCAGATCCGTTCACCGAACACTGAATGATCCGCTTGATACCGACGTCCCCCTGGCCGTACTGGTTGACCGGAGATCCGCATCTGCCTCAGAGATCGTAGCGGGCGCCATACAGGATTATGACAGGGGGGTGACCATCGGAGACCGCAGCTTCGGAAAAGGCTTGGTGCAAAATGTAGTCCCGTTGAGCTATAACACCCAGCTGAAAGTTACTGTGGCTGAATACCTGATTCCAAGCGGGAGAAGTATTCAGGCCATTAATTATGCCGAGCGTCGTGAGGATGGCAGTGTGGCCGAGATTCCCGATTCACTTAAGGAATCCCATGAAACCAAAGGAGGCAGGGTGGTATACGACGGAGGAGGTATCGAGCCTGACGTGCCTGTTGGGAGGCCGCAAATTGGGCATGTGACGAGGGCACTGATCCGTCAGCACATGATCTTTGATTTTGCCACCAGGTACTACCGGGAACACGACGAGTTGACCCTGCCTGCAGAATTTTACATTTCCGACCGGTTATATGCGGATTTTCAAAGTTTTGTTTCCGACAGGGATTTTGACTACAAAACCGACAGTGAAAGGTTGTTGGAGCAGTTCGAACGGACGGCTTCCAAAGAAAAGTATTATAATGCCATTGAGGATCACTTCGCAGAGGTCAAACAGCGTATCAGGGAAGAAAAATCGAAAGATTTTACCACTTTCCGCGATGAGATCACCCAGCTGTTGAGGGAGGAGATCGTTTCACGCTATTATCACCAGGAAGGGCGGGTGATTGTCTCTCTTGATGCCGATCCGGATGTGGAAAAGGCCCTGGAAGTTCTGGCCGATGAGCCTGTGTATTCGGGCATTCTGGCAGGCAGGAAATAAACATGGTGGAAAATCCGCTACACCATACCGACAGAAAGGCGGTTCACCGGTGGATCTATATCACCGGACTGGGCCTGTTGGCAGTTGCTTTGCCCTCCTCGGTCTTTTTGATGAGCCTGTCCCAGATTATCCTCTTTGTCAACTGGCTGGCCGGGGGTCAATTCAGGGAGAAGTTCAGGCGTTTTTTTTCGCACCGCCCTGCAATGGTGTTTGTGTCCATCTACCTGATCCATATTGTATTTTTATTTCATTCTTCCGACATTGATTACGGGTTAAGTAACCTTCGGTCGGGAGTGCCTTTGCTTTTGCTGCCCCTGATGGTGGTTAGTTCAGCCCCGCTTTCTCCGAAAGTATGGCGGTGGATCATGCTGGCTTTTTCTTCCGCCATAACTGTGGTGTCGCTGTTTAGTTTACAGATTTTTTTTGCCGGTGATTATGTTGATTACCGGGAAATTTCTCCCTTTATTTCCCATATCAGGCTCAGCCTGATGGTGGCCTTGTCGGTTTTTTTACTTATTCATCTGGCGCGGTATGACTTTTCCGGACAGCGGCGTTGGAAGATGATCTGCCTGGCCATGGCGGTGTGGCATATTATTTACCTGGGTATGCTGCAATCATTGTCGGGTGTGGTGGTTTTTGCAGCGGTGCTTGTGGTGCTGGGCCTGCAACAGCTTTTTCGTGGAGGCAGGTTACGCAGGGTGGCGGTGCTTTCCGTCATGATTGCGATCCTTGCCGGTATGGTAATGTTGGCGGCCTCTCTCTGGCAGGGAATCCGGCATGAGGAAGAAAAAGACTTGTCATCACTTGACACCCATTCGGCAGCGGGAACTCCTTACCTGCATGACAGGCAGGCCCCATACAGGGAGAACGGCCACCTGGTATATATTTACATTGCGGAGGATGAGCTCAGGGCAGCCTGGAACAGTCGCAGTGAGCTTGACTTTGACGGGTACAACCGCCGCGGGGAACCGCTGAAGCAGGTTTTGTTACGCTATATGGCATCCAGGGGGCTCAGGAAAGATTCGGAGGGGCTGGAGAAGCTCGGCGCAGAGGAAATTGAAGCCGTTGAACGTGGGGTGACCAATGTCCGCTACAATGACTGGCCATGGGTGACAACACGGATCCATCAGTCTTTGTGGGAGCTTGAGCGATACAGGATTTCCGGGGACCCTACCGGCCATACCCTTGCCATGCGCCTGGAATTCTGGGAAGCCGCCCTGCTGGCCATCGGGGAGAAACCAGTTTTCGGATGGGGTACCGGTGATATACGGATTGCTTCAAGATACGGGCTTGAACAGAGCGGATCAGCATTGGAATTTGAACGCTGGATGAAACCCCATAATCAATACCTGTCTTTTGCGGTACTTTTTGGGGTGCCTGCTGCACTATGGATATTGTTTGCCATGATCTGGCCTGCCGTCAGAATGCGGGGCTTTGGGTTTTTACCCTTCCTGGCCTTTTTTGT
>PWHO01000049.1 GCA_003555385.1 Bacteroidales bacterium | reverse complement strand
GCCGGTTTACTGCATTTACGTGGCCATCGGACAAAAAGGTTCATCGGTGGTGAATACGGTGAATTACCTGAAACAGCACGGGGCCATGGATTATACCGTGGTGGTTTCAGCCACGGCGAGCGACCCTGCAGCCATGCAATTTTATGCCCCGTTCGCCGGTATGGCGATCGGTGAGTTTTACCGTGATACAGGGAGGCATGCCCTGGTGATCCTTGATGACCTGTCAAAACAGGCAGTGTCTTACAGGGAGGTGTCTCTTTTGCTGCGCCGCCCTCCCGGCCGGGATGCCTATCCGGGTGATATCTTCTATTTGCACTCCAGGCTGCTTGAGCGGGCCTCAAAAATCATTGCTTCGGATGAAATTGCGACCGAAATGAACGACATCCCTGAGTCTGTTCAGCCCCTGGTCAAAGGAGGCGGGTCACTGACCGCTTTGCCCATCGTTGAATCGCAGGCAGGTGATGTGTCGGCTTACATCCTGACCAATGTCATTTCCATTACCGACGGACAGATCTTCCTGGAGACGCACCTGTTCAACGCAGGGATTCGTCCCGCCATCAATGTGGGGGTTTCTGTCAGCCGCGTCGGGGGTAATGCCCAGATGAAGAGCATGAAAAAGGTGGCAGGTACCCTGAAAATCGATCAGGCACAGTACCGTGAACTGGAGGCTTTTGCCCGCTTCGGAACTGACCTGGATCCGGAAACAAAACGGATACTTGATAAGGGTGCAAGAAATGTCCGTGTGCTGCAACAGGATCAGTTTGCCTCGATGCCCGTGTCAGAGCAGATTGCTATTCTGTATTGTGGTACAAAGGATTTGTTGGTGGAAATCCCCATTGAAAAGATTGAGCAGTTTGAAAAAGAACTGATTGCCCTTTTGTACAAAAAATATCCCGGTCTGCTGGAGCAACTGGAAAATGATGTATTGGATAAGGGCGGGGAAGCGACCCTTCAGGAGGCGGTAAAAATCGTTAAAAAAGGGTTACTGTCACCGGAGCCCGATGAAGCCGGTCAGGCTGCCGGGAGCACTTCCCCTGAAAAAGAAAAAGACAATACCTGACATGTATGGCCAGTCTGAAAGAGTTACGTACCCGCATTGCTACCATCCGGTCTACCAGGAAAGTGACCGGGTCTATGAAGCTGGTGGCTGCATCCAAGCTGCGCGGTGTGCAGGATCATATTCTTCACCTTCGTGACTATGCCGGAAAATTACGCCGGATATTGGGAGAAGTGATCCTCCGCTTGCCGACTCCCCGCAGCCATCCATTCATGCGACCTGGTGAAGCGAGGTCGGTACTGCTGATTTGCGTGGGGTCCGACAAAGGTCTTTGTGGTGCCTATAACCTGTTGGTGATCAGGGAAACACTGAAACAGTTGGATGCACTGCAGAAGGAGGGATACAAGGTCAGGCTGATGGTGCTCGGGAAAAAGCCGACCCGTTACTTCCGGCAGAGAAATTTTGATGTGGCAGCCATCGATGGCGAAATCATACGAAAAGTCGATTATCAGTCGGCAGATGCATTTGCGAAGCAGGTCACGGACCATTACTTGAAAGAGTCTTTCGCCAAGGTGTTGATTGTTTACAACCGTTTTGTAAACGCGGTTATACATAATATTACCACCGAGCAATTTCTCCCCCTGTCGGTGAAGCGGCTGAGTGGAAAATCCCGGCAGGATTGGCAAGAAAACAGGAAGGTAATTCTTGAGCCCGTTCAGGATGAAGTGGTGGATTATCTGACAGTTCAGTATGTCAGTTATAACTGTTATCGTATCCTGCTGGATGCGGCTGCCTCAGAGCACGGAAGCCGGATGACAGCCATGCATAAAGCATCAGACAATGCAGACGATATGCTGAAGGAACTCAACCTTCGTTATAACAAGGCCCGTCAAAGTATGGTTACCAAAGAGTTGCTGGATATTATCGGGGGAGAAAGGCCCCGGACAATATAAGCTGCCGGCCAATTGATCAAAAAATCCTATCTTTATGGCAACGATTTGTTAGGTATTGCTGCACGACGTGCGGATCATGCATGATGACCTGTACAAATCGGAATATGGCTAATGATTAATGCAATTTAACATGAGAAAACAATTTTCCGGGAGCCGGCGAACCTTTTTCTGGCTTCTTATCCTGGCTTTTCTGGCCGGGTTTTCTATTGCCAAAGTGGAAGATATATCTCTGGGTACGGTCAGGGAAGCAGGCCGGCTGCTGGGCTTTTCTTTTTCCCAGGCGGAACTGGAAAATATGATGCCTTCGGTTCGGATGCATCGCCAGGCAGGGGAGGCCATCAGCGATGCACGGCTGGATAACTCGGTGACTTCTGCCCTGGAGTTTGACCCCTTGCCACGCGGTTTTGAGTTGCCGGTGCAGAAAGGAGATATTCCCTGGGAGCTGCCGGAAGATGTTTTCCTGCCGGAAAACCCTGATGAGCTTGCCTATTACAGTATTCCCGAACTTGCAGCTCTGCTGAAGAATCGGGAGATCACCTCCGAAGAACTTACCCTGTTCTTTCTGAACAGGCTGGAAGAACATGGGGAAACCCTGGAGGGGGTGGTGACCATTACAAGAGACCGAGCCCTGCAACAGGCCCGTAAAGCTGACCGGGAAATTGCTGCCGGAAACTACCGGGGTCCGCTTCATGGGATTCCTTATGGGGTAAAAGACCTGCTCGCGGTGGAGGGATACCCTACCACGTGGGGAGCCATGCCCTTTAAAGACCAGGTGATTGATTATACGGCCTCTGTGGTAGAACAACTGGATGAGGCAGGGGCGGTGCTTACCGCCAAGCTGACCATGGGGGCCCTGGCCATGGGTGATGTCTGGTTTGGCGGCAAAACCCGGAACCCCTGGAATCTTGAAGACGGGTCCAGCGGTTCATCGGCGGGGTCGGCGGCAGCTGTTTCGGCCGGGCTGCTTCCCTTTGCTTTGGGTACAGAAACCCTTGGAAGTATTGTTTCCCCTTCTACCCGCTGCGGGGTGACAGGTTTGCGCCCCACTTACGGCAGGGTGAGCCGCGACGGAGCCATGGCACTCAGCTGGAGCATGGATAAGATCGGCCCCCTTGCCCGGAGTGCAGAAGAATGTGCCATGGTGCTGGAAGTGATCAACGGGCCTGACGGCAAGGACCGCAGCCTGGTGGATGCCGGCTTTAACTACGATCCGGATCTGAAGGTGACCGACCTCCGCGTGGGTTATATTGCCGCTTTTTTTGAGCAAGAGTATCCGGGAGTTGAGGCGGATAACCAGGTGCTCACAGATTTGTCCAATATGGGCGTTGAATTGAAGGAGGTGGAATGGGGTTTCCAATTGCCGGTGAATGCCCTGCGGATTATCCTTTATGCCGAATCTGCTGCTGCATTTGATGAGCTGACTGTTTCAGGCAGGGATTCATTGCTGGTAAACCAGGCCATGAATGCCTGGCCCAATCTTTTCCGTGGAGCACGCTTCATTCCCGCCGTGGATTATATCAATGCCAACCGGGTCAGGAGTTTGCTGGTGGAGGAGGTGAATGAACTGATGAAGGATTACGATGTCGTTGTTACACCTTCATACGGTGGCAATCAACTGCTGGTTACCAATCTGACAGGGCATCCGGCAATAGCTGCCCCGAACGGGTTTACCGAAGGGGGATCACCCCTGAGTATCACTTTCCTTGGCCAGTTATACGGAGAGGGAAAGGTGGTTTCTCTGGTCAAAGCCTGGCAGGAGTATAGCGGGCATCACGCCAAAAGACCACCCCTGTTTGATCCGTTATAAGACGGCTGCAGTGCTCAACTTGAGCAAAAAGCCGGAGCCGGAATTTTCAGGCAAGTCACTTTTTGAATTATTATAATAGCAACATTTAGATCGTAGAGCGCAATGAAGACTGAAAAGTTTCCTTTGTATGTCAGAGTGCCCATGGTACTGTTAACCCTGGTGCTCACTGTGTTTATCATGATCACTGCAAAAAGCATTCTTGTGCCG
>PWHO01000105.1 GCA_003555385.1 Bacteroidales bacterium | reverse complement strand
CTGCTCCCTTCCAGCGGAATCAACAGGTCATTGGCCGGCCCGTGCTCGTTGTAAGCCCAAACGCGGACAAAACTTCTTTCCTTGTCCGCCACATCGCCCGGGAGATAGATGTTGACATGATCATCAAACACCTCCACATGATCATCGGGCAGGCGGAAGTTCTGCCAGTAAACAATTACCTCATCCACATCGTTTTCAAGCCCCAGCTCCAGATTGTAGCGGCGATGGCCCCGGGGCGACAAATGAGGCGCCTCTGAACGGTCAGTATGACCAACCATCAGCAATGAATTCTGGCCCCCGATATTGTTGTCGGCCACGTGGGGATTGTTGGGATCAAGCATATCCTGCCCGTCTGCCACGATCAGGTACTGATAGCGGCCGGGGTTCAGTTCCATTTCCGTTTGCCACACCCCGTCAATCAGGTGAAGCGGAGTGGCACTGGTATTCCAGTCGTTCATCTCACCCCGTACCGATACCCGGCGATAACCTTCATCCCCGGGATCAAACTCAAAAGTAAAACGCTCCTGCCGGCTGCGCTGCACCAGCAAACTATAAGGTGTACCATCCACCCAAACTCTCATCTCCGACAATGGTGGGATAAAATTGGAACTGGAGATCACCTCCAGGGTTTTCCGGTCATCAGCCAGTACTAAATCAAGCCTTTCAGAGCCGGTCACCGAATCAATCCGGGCGGCAGATCCGCCCACAAAGTAATCGGTCAGCACCACCAGCGTGGTATCCCCTTCAAGCTGCACCGGCGTGGCCAGCCCGTAAATATCGTCCCCATCCGGGAAAATGGCATCAGGCGACTGCCTGCATGACCAGAATCCAACTATCATCAATGCCGCAATGGTCAGTCTGACTGTCAACTCTTTTTGGATGCGCATGTTGTTCTACTTTTCTTATTGTTTACCGGACCGTAACCAGGTAGTAATTCTTTTTGCCCCTTTGCACCAGGATGTATTTTCCGTTGATGAGCATTTCACTGCTTACCTGCTGATCCTCCGTGGTTTTCGCTTTATTGATGCTGATGCTTCCCTCCTTAAGCATGCGCCGGGCTTCCCCTTTGGATTTGGCAATACCCGTTTTCTCCGAAAGGAAATCAACCATTCCCACACCATCCTGAATCACACCTGCTTCTACATTATGCATGGGCACACCGTCAAATACAGCCAGAAACACATCTTCCGGCAATTCTTTCAGGGCTTCGGCAGTTCCTTTCCCGAACAAAATTCCGGAAGCCTTCACGGCCGTATCATAAGCTTCTTTTCCATGCACCCTGATAGTAATATCCTCAGCCAGTTCCCGCTGCAGGATGCGCTGATGGGGCGCCTGCCTGTGTTCCTCAATCAGGGCATCAATTTTTTCTTTCGGGAAAAGGGTAAAAATCTTGATGTACCGTTCAGCATCCACATCCGAACCATTCAGCCAGAACTGATAAAAATGATAAGGAGAAGTATAATTGGGATCCAGCCACACATTGCCCTGCTCGGTTTTCCCGAATTTATTGCCGTCGGCTTTGGTAATCAGGGGGCAGGTCAGACCGAACACCTCACGGCCGTTTTTACGGCGGACCAATTCGGTACCCGTGGTGATGTTTCCCCACTGGTCGCTTCCTCCCATCTGTAATTTGCAATTTTTTGTCTCATTCAGATGAAGAAAATCATACCCCTGCACCAGCTGATAGGTAAACTCTGTAAAAGACAGGCCGGTTTCCAGGCGTTTCTTCACCGAATCCTTGGCCATCATATAATTGACCGTCAGATGCTTACCCACTTCCCGCAAGAAACCTAAAAAGGTAAACTCCTTCATCCAGTCGTAATTATTCACGATCTCCGCACGGTTTTCCGCATCCTCAAAAACAAGAAACTTCAGCAACTGGGCCTTGATGGCCCCCTCATTATGCCTTAATTCATCCTCCGATAATAGGTTACGTTCCTCACTTTTCCCGCTGGGATCACCAATCATGCCGGTAGCTCCGCCGATCAATGCGATTGGCTTGTGTCCGGCCAGCTGGAAGTGCTTCAGCATCATAATGGAGACCAGGTGACCGATGTGCAGGGAATCTGCAGTCGGGTCAATCCCCACGTAGGCAGTGGTCATTTCTTTCTGCAACTGCTCCTCCGTTCCGGGCATGAAATCATGCATCATGCCACGCCATTTCAACTCTTCAATAAAGTTCATTTTCAATATTTGTATATTCCATGAACCACCCTGGCGGCTCAACAGTTAAAACATTATAAGTAAGTCTGCAAAGATAAAGACTTTACAAACACCATTTCTTATACAATTCCCGGCCGCAACTGACCCGAGAGCAACTGACCCGGCTTCAACTCAACCGGCCGCAACCGAACGGAATCACCAGACCCGGCCGCACGCAATTAAACAAATAGCTGACAACCATTGTTATATAGATGCAATGTAAATTTAATAAAAATCGGCAAACTTATGGAAAACCCCGCAGATACTACTTTCGACATCCATCCCATCATAAAAAAGCGTTGGAGCCCCCGGGCTTTTCAATCAACTCCCATACAAAAAGAAACGGTGCAACGCCTCCTGGAAGCAGCCAGATGGGCCCCTTCCAGTTTCAATGAACAGCCTTGGCGATTCATGGTCGGATTCAAGGGAGACGATACCTGGCAAAAGATCCATGATACCATGGTGGAGTTCAACCAGCAATGGGCCGGAAATGCCCCCGTACTGATCATGGCCATTGGCAACAAAATATCCTCAAAGGGAAAAACCAATGCGGTTTACCAGTACGATGTGGGTCAATCAATGGCTTACCTTACCTTTCAAGCCACGGAAGAAGGCCTGGCCACCCATCAGATGGGCGGGTTCAGCAAAGAAAAGGCCATTGAATTGTTTGGCTTACCCGAAGACCACGAACCCATCGCCCTGATAGCCATCGGCCGCCAGGACAAACCCGGGGCACTCAGCCCCGATTTCGAAAAGATGGAAAAATCACCCAGGGTGCGCAAACCCTTTGATGAACTGGTGTTTGCCGGTAAATTCGGGCAACCGCTGAAGTAATCAGCGATACCGCCGGGATTATTTCAGGAACTTCAGCACCGCACGCACGATGTTCTCCGCCCCGTCACCGATCTGTACAATATCGGCATCCAGCATATAACAGGGTGTGGTAAAGAGTTTATTCTGCTCATCCACGATCACCTCCCCATGGTTGGTGGTTTCGTGAACACCTCCCATTGCTTCTATTCCTTCAGCAGTTCCTTCATCCTGACCAATGGTCATCTTGCCTTTACCAAGCACCCTGGCCACTACAGCAGGCGAAATACAAAGTGCCGCAATGGGTTTTCCTGCCCGGTACATTCCGTTGATGGCTTTTTCCACATCAGGCTGCACCTTGCAGTCAGGGCCGTCAAAAGCAAAGGTGGTCAGGTTCTTGGCCGCCCCGAAGCCACCCGGCATCAGTAAGACGTCGTAATCTGCCGGGTCAAACTGATCAAGGGGTTTAATGTCGCCCCTGGCAATGCGGGCAGCCTCCACCAGCACATTCCGTTTCTCATTCATTTCTTCCCCGTTAAGATGGTTCACCACATGATGCTGCTCCATATCGGGGGCAAACACATCATATTCCGCACCCTGCTTCATAATGGCATACA
Source organism: Bacteroidales bacterium (assembly GCA_003555385.1). Taxonomy (GTDB): domain Bacteria; phylum Bacteroidota; class Bacteroidia; order Bacteroidales; family UBA7960; genus PUPG01. The sequence continues at coordinate 336 of PWHO01000105.1, read as the reverse complement.
TCGACAAGGTAGCCTCGTGAATTTCAGCACCGTCATAAACGCCGTTTCCGGACAGTATTACTGCAAATTTCTTCATTGTATTGATGATTTGATTTTACATTCAGGATCAATACCCAAATATAATCATCTTAGTAGAAAAGTCCTAATCAGGGAGGGTTTGCCGGTAACGCTGAAATATTTACGCCCCGCGGATTCAGGGCTGATCAAAGAGCCGGTGCCCTGTAAGAAAACCGGCCCCTGACGAAAAGTCGGGCTTTACCTGTGAGCCGGCCCCTGACGAAAAGTCGGGCTTTACCTGTGAGCCGGCCCCTGACGAAAAGTCGGGCTTTACCTGTG
>PWHO01000297.1 GCA_003555385.1 Bacteroidales bacterium | reverse complement strand
ATTGAATCAAGCGTGGTAAGCCCGGCACTTTCAAAAAAGATCATGGGAGTTTCTCCGGTACTTGTCTTGATTGCTGTTGTTGTTGGAGGATCTTTGTGGGGAGCACTTGGTGCATTTCTTGCTATTCCTCTAATGGGAATTCTTTTTGAATTTTTTAAAGTGTTCTTAGAAAAAAGAAATAAGGAGATAAGTGGAAGTTAAGTGGTATGTTTAAATCCTACTCTATTGGGGGGGTGGTTGTTTAATTAATAGGACAAAGAATGCTTTTCTTCTTTTGAAAAAACGAAGCAGGGAAAGAAGACCTTGTTAGAGATGATTTTAATAAAATTGAAGAGAGCTGAAAATCAATTTTAAGAGAAGTATTGTCTTTTTATGAGACGTAACAGGAGATGTGAATAAAAGTAGTCTCTAGGGGGATTTAAAAGGCTTTAAATGAGATTTGTAATATTTTTTTGAGCAGTAACTATTTAGAAGCATAGGTGTTGTAATAGAAAAGAGGGAAATTAAGGAGAGAAAAGATTCAATAATTTGTTGGGACAAGTTAAAGTGACCTAGGGCAAGATATTTAAAGGGATGTAGTTTAGAAGAATTATCCAGAGAGGCGAAGAATAATTTGAAAAAGATGTTCTTGGATGAAGAAAGTAGCCTGGTCTTTTTTTCTTTTTCCAGTATATTTAAAATAAATATAATAATTGTACTGATGTCAAAACGTTGTCTTTTAAAGAATAAGAAAGGATTTACTTTGCTTGAGTTAATGATAGTTATTGGGCTGATGGTCATTTTTGCTATGCTTACAATTCCCTACGGAATGAATTTTTACCGTTCAAGAGTTGTTGAAGAACAATCTCGGACAATATCAAATATTTTAGCAAGAGCACAGTCTCACGCCATTACTGGAAAAGAAGACAGTAATTGGGGAGTAAGGTTCTTCCATGATACGGATGAGTATGTTTTTTTTAAAGGAGCAAGATACAGTGAAAGAGATATAGTTTATGATCAAGTTTTAAGGAGGGATTTACTCATGGGTAAACGGAAAAAGAAACACGTGGAAAAGACCTTGAAGGTTGCTTCCTTTCCCCAGAGGGATGAATATGTGCCCTCTGTTCGAGTAGCCGGTAAGTGGTTAAAGGCCCTTGGGTTTGCCCTGGGGGATGAGGTGGTTCTCGTTGCTACCGAAGGGAAGATACTCATCACCAAAAAGGAGGGCTCTGATAATGGCCGTTCCCTGGTATGAGTGGAGAAATATTAGAAGCAGAATGGTCATTTTCGGTAAAGCCGTGCAGGGGGTTTCTCCCTATCGGGTGCTTATCGAGTCTGATTTTGACAAATGTCCCACTGGATATTGCAACTTCAGTAAGCGCGAGATCGCGGTAAATCCATCTCTTTTTCCCGATCTACTCTCTAAAGACCAGTACCAGCTCACCAAAGCCCTTCTGGTCCACGAGGCCGGACATCGCAGGTTCACCACCCCCAAGAGACTGTCACCCATAGTGCAACAAATTGGAAATATCCTAGAAGATGAGAGAATAGAGCGTGAGATGTGTATGGAGTTTGCCGGAGTAAGGTGGCTTATTAAAAGACTATCCGAAGAGCTCTACAGGGAAGCCGAACCCATCAATGAGGAATCCGATTCTCCTGGTGAGGTGGTCTCCTGCTTTCTCCAGCTCCGCTGGGCAATAAAAATAGATAGACCGGTAAAGGGCAAGCTGTCTAAAAAGAATAAAAAGCTCTGGGAGAAGGTGGAGCCACTGGTCTATGAGGCCTGGCAAGCAGAGAACTCAGAGGTGGTCTACAGGAACGCCGAGAAGATCGTTCGTATCTTGGATCTTAAGAGATTGGAGATCCCACTATGGGTTAAAGAGATTCTTGATAAGTTGGGAAGTCTTGAGGGTGAGCGTTTACCAGGGGATAGAGCAGAAAATACAAATGGTAATGCTCCTATTGATCAATCATTGAGTGCAGATGATGAACCCCAGTCATTTGACGGAGAAATTCCGCCAAATGACAAAAGGGAAGGCGATGGAGATAAAGCTATTGAACCCAAGCCCTATATCGAGCTTGAAGAAAGGGTAAATCACCTGGTAAAAGAGCTTATTGATGAGCTCTCCCTTGATGAGGCACCTATGAAGCCAGAACCGGTAGAGAAAGGCGGGAGGTTCTCCATAAGGGAGTATTTAAGGGACAAGAACTATCCTTTCTTGAGTGAAGAGGAGCCCGGAAAGGCCCCTCCCCTTATTTCCCTTAAAGTAATTGTGGATCACTCTAAATCTTTAAATTATGGCGGTTCCGGGGATGGTAATACCAGAATCCATTCCATTGCAGAGGCGGTGATGATCCTCTACCTTGTGTGCCTCGAGCTTACCATTCCTCACGAAGTTATAATTACTCCCCAGCAGCTTAAAGTAGCCGATCTTGAATCCGGGGAAAGAGGAAAAGCTCTTATAGCAGGCCTTGTTCCCGCACTTTGTGGATATGAGGATATGGGGCTGGCTTTAAAGAACTATGCCTTACCCATGGTGGATTCTCCGGGGGATATAAAACTGGTACTTTGTCTTACCGATGGTGCTTGTAATGATGCAAAGCTTGGAAAAGAAATTTGTCGATCCTTGAGAGGGAAAGTTGAGGTAATTGGTGTCCTCCTTGACCCGGATGAACATACCAAATGGTATGTGACCGATATGTTCGGTAAAGACCGTGTTATTACCTGCTCTTCAGAGGAGCTTCCCCAGAAGTTGGGTAATATCCTAAGGTCCATCCGGGGTGTTTAGCTGTTCTTTAAATTAAAAGGGCTTTACCAAAAGCCCTTTTTTATTTACAGGGCAATAACATTATTTGACACATTCCTGTAAAAGCATAGAATTAAACTAAGACACATTATATGGTTAAAAATTTTTACCAGCCTTCAAGCAACAAATTTAACAAAGGATTCACTTTACTAGAGTTAATGATTGTCATTGGTCTTATTGTTGCTCTTGCAATGATGACGCTCCCTTACAGTATGGACTTTTACAGATCACGAACTTTAGAAGAAGAAACAAGGTCTCTTTCTAGCATTTTAGATAGAGCCCGTTCAAATGCGATTTCCGGGAGAATGGATAGTAACTGGGGAGTCTACTTTGAAAACGATAATAGTTACATAATTTTCAAAGGAGAAAGATATGAAGACCGTAATCTTGATTTTGATCAGCATTTCTCTATTCCTTCAGGTATGGAAGTCGATACGGATATAATTGAAGTAGTTTTCGAGCGCCACACCGGAAATGTAAAGATCTTTAAAGAATAATTTTTAATTATTAAAAACATGATCAACCAAAATAGAAAACTTATATTAATAGCGGTAGTGGTGATATTGGTCGCTTTGGGCCTTACCTACCTTTTCGCTTTCCGGAGTCCGACTCCTGAAGAAGAGACGGCGGTGAGCGAAGTCGAGACCGAAGAAAAGATGGAGCTCATGTTCACGAGCGGCCCTCATGTAGCACCTTTGGGGAGCATAAATCCAGATTCAGACAAGGAGTTTGTCTTTGAACCGGGTGAACAGTTCGGAATCGCCGGGAAGTACAAAAGCGGAGAAGAAAAGGAGATAACTGTTAATCTTTTGAACAGCAATAAAGATCTTATAGAAAAAGAGTTTTTAAGTGAATTTACTGCCCAAGCTACCGAAGCTTCAACAAACAAATCTTTCAGCGTCTGTTGCGGAAAAGCGCCCGAGGAAGCCGGAGAATATTATTTGGAATTAACAGCGAGCTCTTCTCGCCTCAAGCTGGTTCCCTTTGAGGTGGATGAGTGACTTTAAATTATAACTTATTACTAATTTTTATGATAAAACGAAAACTTACAAAAACAGTCCCTCTACTTGTTATTGCATTAATGGTTTTTTCTCTTTTTCCGCCCGTCTTTGAGTCTCAGAGGGTGGAAGCGGCGAGCGTGGGGGATACTTGGGATTTTTCCAATACTTCAACGGGAAGGAGT
>PWHO01000099.1 GCA_003555385.1 Bacteroidales bacterium | reverse complement strand
GTGTTCAGTTCGTCCAGCAATTGGCGCAGGTGATCCTGTAAAGAATCCTTTTGTGTTTTCAGGGCTTCTATATTGGTATGATGCTTTTTCCACTCCAGGATATTGCTCAAAAACCAATAGAGTGAACTGTGGCTTCCCGGGCTTTCCGATGGAATGCCCGGGACGGTTCCAAGTTTTTTCTTCAACTCCTGTTCTTTCCTCAGGATATCTTTCATCTGCCTGTTGACATCATCAAGGTCTTTCTGCCGGAGCTCCAGCCGGGGAATGATCTTTTCCCTGCGTTTTATTTCCTGCAAGGAAGTTAACAGGCTGTCAAGACGTTCATATACTGCTTCAGTACTCCAGCTGCGCGGAATCGGAAGTCCGGTTTTTCCATAATCCTTTTCCCTGATATTGTTTTTCCGGGGAGCACCCACATTGAAGGCGTAATAAGTCAGCAACACCAGTAAGACAATTCCGGTCAGCCCGTACATTCCTGCAAACATTGTGACAATGGCTGTAATGGCACCTGTGGTTGCCAGAATGATCCCCCATTTTCCGGGAAGCCCGGAATGACTCTGTTCTTCCTGCAGCCAATTGCTCAATGCAATGATCCCGGTCTGTAGAGATTCGGATGGGGGAGGCGGATCCGGAGAAATTTCCTTTTCAAGCTCACTGATTTCATGCTCCAGAAATTGTTTTTGGCTCAAGAGCTTCTGTGCCGTTTCCAGGTATTCATCCAGTTCCTGTACATCATTCAGCTCCAATCCTTCCCAGTTGCCTGAATCCAGGTGCCGGTCAATTGCTTTAAGGGCAGCCAGGGTCCTGGTTTCTGCTTCTTTCAGATTTTGGTTGGTGACCCTGACTTCTTTTTCGTAATCAGCAAGTTCTGTGGCTTTTCCTTCAAGTGCTTCAATAATTTCCTCCGCTATTCCCCCTGGAGGCAGTTGCAGTGCTGCAATTGAATCCTGCCTGTTTTCGATGACTTGTTTCGCCTGGTCAATCTTTTCGACCGCCTGGTCAAGATCTTCCTCCAGCTCTGTGATCCTGGAGAATTCATCCCCGGATACTTTTTCCATGAGGTTTGGAAAAAGGTTCAAGTTATTCCGGCTTATATCAAATGCCTGCCTGGTCTCCAGGTATTCCTTCGCCAGGGTATAAAAGTCCTTTAGCCTGCCAGCCTTTTCCGTCTTTTGTTTGTCACTGTTGAGGTGGTCAAGGGTATCTTCTTCTCTTTTCAGTTGCTGTTGCTGCCGAAATATTTCCCGGAAATGCTGCCTGGCTTTGATGAAGTTGGTATACTCCCTGCTGCTTTTGTTCCTGACTTTATCTGAGTAATTTAATTTTTGGGCTGCAACTTCAGGGTCATATCCGCCAATGGCCTCCCTGGCGATTTGCCTGGCCAGGTTTTTGTCTTCTGTATTGATCAACTCGTGCATTGCAAGCATGTAATGATCGCGCGACTCAGCCGGAGGCAGGCCTGTGAGTTCATCTGCAACACCGTTTCGTTCGGTCTTTATCTGAATGGGATCTATGCGTATTTGCCAGGGTTCATTGTCAATTTTAAATGAGCCACTGGCTTGAATGTTTCCATTATGATCGCGCCAAATCAACTGCTGGATCAGTTTTGCCGTGGAACTTTTTCCCGAAGCATTCGGACCGGCAACAATGTTCAACTGGTCGGCAAAATCTTCATAAGGCTCCATACCCGAAGGAAATCCGGGCATTTTCCTGATGGATAAACCTTTTATTATCAGGGCTCTTTTATCCATTACTGCCATTGTTTTTTTCAGCCAGCAAGGTGCCGAGCAATTGTTTGGACTCTTTGAGAATATAATGCCTGGCTTTTTCGTCAGTGATTTTTTCAAGCCTTTCAGAGGCATATAATGGGCCATAGACCCCGGCCTGTTGCAGTGCTCTTATTTTAATCTTCCATTCTGTCACCAGCTCTTCAAGAAAAACAGTCGACTCCCCCTTCTCTATGGCAAGGATGGTTTGGGCAAGTTTGCCCACCGGAGACGGGTCTTCGGCCCAGGCTGCAAGATTTTTTACCGCCGGCCTGACATTGATGATGGTTTTTCGTACCAGCAGCTGTGTGCCGCCGGCTGTTTCCCTTGCATAGTCTTCAATTTCATCCTCCGACCATGCACGGATCTTAACCGGATCGTTGTGTTCACCGGTAAACCCGATATCGAAAACCAAATAGCCCTGTTGTCCCGGTTCTGAATTAAGGCCGGCCGAATAATCCATCATTTTAAGGGTAATTGTCTTGCGGAGGTCGTCCTTGTTTTTTATATGCGATACGTCCAGCTCTATATATTCGTAACGCACGGGCGATAAGGGGATGTGGCTGACTATTATTTGTCCGTCTTTCTCGACGGTCAGCTGGGTGGCTCCGTGGGGGCCGGTTTCTTTCGCACTTAAAGCCTGGGGTGACCCGGGATAAAATACCAGGGGATCGGCACGGTGAAGAATCTGTGCTTTGTGTATATGTCCGAGTACCCAGGCCTGTATTTTCGTCTGAATAAGCTGCTGCAGTGAAACTGGCCCGTAAATGCTTTATGCCATGTCCGCATCACCGTGCAAAAGTCCGATGGTGCAAAGTTGTTTATTGACGGGTGCTGATTCAAAATCAGCCAAGGGGTTTTCTGTAACACTACCGGCAGGGAAAGACCATCCCGCAAATTGAATCTTTTGGCCGTTTTTTGAAAAAGTTTTTACTTCCCAGTGACCATTTGCCCCCAGCAGGTGAACATGATTGTAAGAATGATGCCGGAGGAGCTGGGGAAGCACATCATGGTCGTGATTTCCACCTACAGCAAACACCTCTATTCCTGCTCGCCCCAGGATGTCAAATCCTTCCTGTAATAACCCCGTGGCTTCGTAATACCGGTTATCCTGGTCCACGATGTCACCTGCGAGCAATAATGCATCCACAGAATGACTGACAGCATAGTCGACAATTCTTCGCCAGCTGAAGCGGGTGGATGCTTCTGGAACATTGTCCGGGATAAAGGCGGATTTGCGTCCAAGATGCAGGTCGGAAGCGGCCAGGAGTTTGATTGCCATAAGGATGAAATTATTGCCCTTGATTCTGAGCCGGGTTCATCACACGGCCGGCAAACAGAATGCTATGATGTCGATTGTCTTTAATGAAAAAGAGAAACGGCCTGTTGGCATTGAAAACGGTATAATCCTCTCGTTCAACGGCTGATTTGCGGATGGCCACCACGGCCGTGGCAGCAGCTGCTTCCGTTCCTTTTTCCGCAACTTCTATCTTTGCCTGGTGAATAACTCTGTCAATTTTCAGATCCCGTTGCCCGGTCATGCCGGAAAAATCGGCATAACCTGTGAAGGCATCCGGCATTCCCATAGACGCGAGTGTTTCCTCCAGGTCTAACCTGGATCCGGCGTCAAACCTTGGGAGAAATAACTCTACTTCAGTGGGCTTGACCTGACTTGTTAACCTGAAAAAACACAATGCATCCAGTGATTCCTCCAGCAGGGCCAGCTCAACACCTTCTGAGGGCAGAATCACCATCATGGAAAATTTTCCGCCTGCATAGGGGATTTCCAACACTTGCATGTTTTCATCCTTAAAGTAAGGAAAGGTGTCTCTTTGACTCATAAAGTTTGCCTGTGACTGCTCTCCCGGTGAGGGATAGAAGGTGTCTTCCCGGGTCAATTCAGCCTCAAATTCCGCCAGCCAGGGTCCGAAAAAATGAATGGCGTTGACCAGTACGAGGCGGGTATCTTCTGTTAAAACGCCTCTTCCGATTAAATCATCAATTTTTTCTGCGGTCTGTTCATACACCCACTGGTTGATATCCTGCCTGATGCTTTCCCTGTCGGCCATATAGTCTACCTGGAAAGTTCGTGAATCATAGGCCGATTCGATCAGGTTAAAGAAAGAATCCAGAAAATGATAGTCTTGTTGTGCCCATAAACTGTTGGCAATGTTTAGCGAAATGGTATCTCCTGCCATCTGCTC
>PWHO01000247.1 GCA_003555385.1 Bacteroidales bacterium | reverse complement strand
CAATGCCGCTCAGCAGCCAGGCACCTGCCAGCGATCCGATCAGCAGCAAAATAAGAATGGCCGACATGGCCGAGCCGATGGACTTGATGATCCCCGTATGGAGATCCGACCATTTGTGCCCCAGGCGGATTGCCACGATGGCGGCAATGGCGGCTGACAGTATCAGTACAATCTGATTTGAGCCTGCCAGGGCATCCTCCCCGAAGATGAACACGTTAACGGATATCAGCGCTGTCAGAAAAATAATCGGAATGAAGGCTTCAATCAATCGGGGTCGCCTGGTGGATTTGCCCATGGAAAAAAGGAATGTTTGTTGGTTAACAATTGATGAAGGTGTAAAATAACGTGATTTTTTTCACATGGACAAATGCACGGATAACTTTTGTCCGGGCAGCTCTCAACGTGTAAGGCTCCGAAAATGCTGTGCTTTTTCTTCCTCTCCGGAAAATGGCTGCTGAAAAGCAAAATCTACAGCCGCCTGATATGCTTCCGGGTTGCGGCTGCGTTTAATGCGACGTGACACTTCCGTGCTGTTTGCGAAAGATCCTGCAAGATAATGCCAGATGGCTTTCATCCATCCGAGTTGTCTGGCATCACCGGGAATGGATGCGACATATTCCTGCAGCGCCTGGTGGAAATTTATCAGGCGTTCTCGTCGGGTCTCTTCACCGGGAAGGGCATTTTTGATTGACAGTGCCAGGAAGGGGTCAGTCAGGATTCCCCGGCCGGGCATCCACTGTGTCTGTCCGGGGAAAAGGTTGCAAAAATTACGAAAAACGGTGACGTTGGCTATATCTCCGTTATAGACCAGGGGATGACGGGATTCATCCCGCCAGCGGGCAAAAGCTTCAGGATCTGCCTGCCCCTTATAAAGCTGTTTCCCTGTTCGTGGGTGAAGGATCACTTCCTGCAGGGGGTAGCGGTTGAGTACCGGCCATATCTTCCAGATCTCTTCCGGGCTGTGATAGCCCAACCGCGTTTTGATCGAAATGCCAATACGGGTTTCAGAGAAAATCTTGTCCAGCAGCCTGTCCAGCAGTTCCGGGTAAGGAAGAATACCCGATCCCTTTTTTTTACGGGCAATGCGCGAAAAGGGACAGCCCAGGTTCCAGTTCAGGATGGTGTAACCATGATCGTACAGGGCATTGCCCAGTAAAATGATCTCCTCTGCACTGTTGCTGAGCACCTGCGGAACTACTGGTGCTTCCTCATTCCGGGGGAGCAGGTCAATGAGCTTGTCAGGATGCACCCTTTTTGTGCCGGTGCCGCTGATAAAAGGTGCATACAGCAGATCACAGCCTCCGATATGCGTGGTGAAGGCATTGCGGAACGCCCGGGTGGTGATGCCCCGAAAAGGGGCCATGGAAAGGGTGGTTGCTGTGCCCATTTGCTAAAGACAAAAGGGTAAAATTACAAAAAAATGGCGATGGAAACAGTCCTGGTGTAGGCCTGCAACCATCGCCATTGTAGTCAGGTTGGTTATTACCCGGTAGTTGTGTGTTAATTTGCCGCCACTATCATCCGGCAGCCTTTCAGATCATGAGAATACTACAATTCCTCAAGATCAATGTCTAGTTCGGTAGTTTCCCCCGCTTCTACGGGCACATCCTCAATCATGCCGAGCACTTCAACAAATTCCCCATCAGCATCTGTGGCTGCGACCACAAGGTCATACACGCCTTCTCTCAGGAAGTCCAGGTGGTATCTGTCTTCTTCGCATGCTTTGTCACTGTTTGTCGCACCGGGAAAGCGTACTTCTTCCTCGGCGGGTTCCGCGGCTTCATCTTCGGTGTAGGTACCGGCTTCATAGGCATATACCACCACTCCTGTTTCTTCAGGGATGTTGAATACATCACCGACAATCCTTCCGGAAACCTCTGAGCTGATCAGCCTGATAACCGGTTTCAGAATATACCTCCCTGAATTTCCGGCCCGGACTACAGAGCGTCGTACATCAAAATCGGCGGTGACTTCAGCCACTCCGTTTGCAGGTATCACAAATTGTCCGACGGCCTTGTAGCCTGATTGTCCGCCGCTGGGAACGAACAGCGAAGCTGTTGTTCCGTCCTCAAACACCAGGTAACTGCCCGGAGTTGTGGGCGGGCCCTGTCCGCGTTCGGGGGCGTCAAGCATAAACCTGATCTGTGTGTACGCACCGGGTTCCATTTCAAAGAATCCCAGGAGTTCGGTTTCTCCCCTTGTCAGTTCCAGGAGGTCCAGTTTTACAGGTTCATCAAACTCGTCAAAGGTGCTCCATTCGCCGCCCTGGGTATGATACTGGATCTCGGTGAACGTGATAAACACATTTTCAATGCCGTCCGTATCGATGGGGGCATCGGTCATGTAAAGTTTCATACTTCCTTTTTCTCCGTCCATTGTGTTTTCGTCTGCATCACATGCGGCCATAAAAAAGACCGGCAGCACTGCGAGCAAAGCAAATTTCCATTTTCTTAACATAATTATTGTTTTTTAGGTGAATAATTTCGTTGTCTGTTATCAAGACGTACACAAGTGTCAAATGGTTGTAACGAAGGTGCCGGTCAGCGTTGGACCGGAGATGTTGGTTGCCGTTGGACCGGATGTGCCGAATGCCGCTGGAGCGATGGTGCCGGTCAGCGTTGGATGTGATAATGGAGGGAAACGCTCATCTGGAATGAAATCAGCCTGGTATTATTCAGGCTTGCCGGGGTATAATCACTTCCGGCAAACACGTTTTTCAGTCCGTAATTGGCAAATATACCCGTATGCAATTCAAATGGGCCCGCCATCGGATGAAGGTATCCCAGCCCGGCGATCACGCCATAATCTGTATTGGTGTATTGACCTGATATCTCTTCCGCCTGCCCGTTAATCTGCTGCTCTGCATTTCGGATGTAGGCACTGTAAGCCCCCCCGTGCACTACCCAGGGGCGTTGTTCCCATGGAGTGAAAGAAAAGAACACGGACAATCTGGAGTAATCGAGCTGAAATTCCGTTGATACATACTGCCCGCGGATGTACTCATTATAACGCTGCCGGTTTTTTGCAAGGAGATCCAGCCCCGCCTGTGCTCTCAGCCGCGGAAACAGTTGACTCCCTGCCACAATCCCGTAAGATCCCCCGTATGAGGTGCGGGTGTCCGTGATATCATTTGCGGATAAGCCGCCGATGGTTTTGCTGTTGAGCATCCAGGTATTTCCCATCTGCCCGTTGATTCCCACAAAAAAAGCAGGGCGTTGCCCCGGGAGATCCATGTCAGCGATGTCCTTGTCCGGGATATCATCCTCATGCCTGGCAGCCAGGTAGGTGCTTATGGTTTTTTCGTTCTGGTGGCTGTCAGCCACAAAACCTGGTTTTGATGTAAGAAACGTCGGGCTATCCGGAGTGTCAGCCAGCATATCCGGGGCATCAGCCGGCATATCCGGAGCATCAGCCAGGGTCGGCCTGGTTGTCATTTCATCTTCAGCCGGCAGCTCAACCAACCGTTCAACCGGCTCTTTTTGCATTAAGTCACTTTCTGCCAGCTGTAAAGTCTCCCGTTGATCTGTATCCGGGATGCGCTCCGGTTGGATCCCGGGTATCCGGTCTGGTATGAAGGTATCCGGGCGATCCGCCACTTGTTGGCTCCCGGGTATTCGTTCAGGTATGAAGGTATCCGGACGATCCGCCACTTGTGGTCTGCCCGGTTCACTGAAATCAGAAAGAACAAAGTAATGCAGCATGGTGGCTGATGCCAGGAGCAACAGGAAAGAAGCGGCAATTGCCCGGAGCATGAAAGGGATATTTCTCCGGCTGGCATTCAGGCTGCCTTCCACCCTGCCCCAGACTTTATCCAGATCCAGTTCATCCTGAATCCCTTCCCAGACTTTTTCCGGCGGGTCTTCCCGGCCGGATTCCATCCATTGCCTATATCGTTGGTTAAAATCCATCACGTTCAATTTGGTTTATCCACCCATTGCTGCAGCAACGTCCTGGCGCGGCTGTATTGTGATTTGGAGGT
>PWHO01000302.1 GCA_003555385.1 Bacteroidales bacterium | reverse complement strand
TCCAGGTCCAGGTGACGGGCTCGGTACCGGACAGAAGCTCTGGCTCGTTTGGGTCAAGCAAGGCGGAGCATTCACCGTCGTCTGTGGTGGTAAAGATGTCGTCAGGGCAGGCAATCACTGGTCTTGCAGTAATGGTTACGGTAAATGAGCAAGTGGTGCTGTTTCCGGATGCATCGGTGGCGGTGTAGGTGATGGTGGTTACGCCCACGTTGAATGTATATTCGGTGACAATATTGATCCCCTCCGGGTCTGAGTTTCCTTCAGTAGCTCCTGTCATTTCCCAGGTGAGGTGTTCTACCTCGCAGTTATCATCAAAATCCGGGGTACCCAGGGGTACATCACTGGCAAAGTCCTCGTTGAAATCTGCCGGGTGCTCTAGATCTGGAGGACACGCCAGGGTGGGCGGGGTGTCATCGGTTACCTGTATTACCTGAATGCATTCGGTAACTTCTCCGGAAAACCCGGTAATGGTCCAGGTGATGGTGGTGGTGCCCAGGGGGTAGGTGCCGCTGGCGTCATCGGGGGAGTTGCCCTCATCAGCGTAAGGTGAGTCATGAACCATTTCGAAAGGGCAGGGGTCAATGACGTTGGGAGCCGGTACGTCCACATAGGCTTCGCAGTTTCCATCCGCGGAAGCGGTAATAAGCGCTTCGGGGCATTCTACAAAAGGGGGTTCAAGGGCTCTCACTATAACCCGTTGGGTTGTGGTAGCTGTATTTCCGCAAGCGTCGGTGGCTGTCCAGATGAAGGTGGTTGTGCCCGTTGCAAATTCATCCGGTGCATCGTGGGTGAGGGTGACATTCGCATTGTCACAAACATCTTCGAACACAGGGGGAATAAGCTCTACGTTATCCATGTCGACTTCGCAGGTTTCTGGGTCGGGCTCCACTTCAATGTCGGGGGCCGGGGTGACCAGTACCGGTGGCTGGGTGTCGATGATGGTGAATGTGGCCTGAGTGGTGGATGGGTTTCCGCAGTCGTCGGTTACGGTAAAAGTGACGGTGGCCATACCCGTGTTCCCGCAGTCATCGGTCAGGGCCGTAAAGTCGTTGGTCCAGGTGAGCGGGCTGCCGCATTCATCATAGGCTTCTGCCCCTGCGTGGGTGTCAAGCCATTCATTCAGTTCGGTGGTATTACCCTCGCCATCGCACTCCACGATCATGTCCGAGGCTTCTGTTTCGATGACGGGTGGGGTGTTGTCCACAATGGTGATGATTTGCCGGAATGCAATGCTTGCATTCAAACACGCATCGTAGGCAACCCAGTAGTTGGTATAGGTACCTTCCGTGGCACATCCCTCTTCGCTTTGGATAAACTCCCCTGCTGTTTTGACTAAGTCCAGTGTGGAATCATCGTCACAGAGGTCGCTTGCAACGGGGCGGAGTGCCTGTGCCTGTGTAAGGGCTTCTTCGTCACTGCATTCCACCGTTCTGTCAAGGGCTCCGGCGATGGTTACCCAAAACGGTGGATTGGTGTCTATTACAGTGATGGTTGATGTGGCCGATCCGATATTTCCGCATTCATCTTCTGCAAAAAAGGTCACGATTAGCTCATGGTTGCAGGATTGGTAAATGCCGTCGTAGTCGTGCCATATGCGCAGATCACCTTCATCTGTATGGTCGTCTTCTGCCGAAACTTGCTGCAACCAATCGGTAATGATCTGTGGGTTATCACTGTCGTTACATTCAATCTCCAGGGGTGCTGGGGGTGTAACCACAGGGGGCTGATCATCGGGTGCCACATCAAAATTATGGACGAGATCGCTGCAAAGGACCCCATCTTCTTCGTAAATCACATACAGGGAGTACTCTCCGGCCGAAGGCGGGGTAAATGTGGAGCCTGTGTGCAAAAGTTCCCCCATGGTATCGTATTCTCTATACCACTCCAGGGTATAGGGACCTGAAGGGAAAACAGTTGGTTCCAGTGTCGGGATCTCATCCTCACAGAACGCGCCCGGATCCACATTGAATTCAACGGAAATTTCGTCCATCACGTTAACGGTGACAATGGCGCAGGCTATGCCAGTATCGTCTACGCATGGTGATTCGCCGAGGTCACCGCATACCTCATATTCAATTTGTCCTGGCGAATTTTCATCGGGTAAAAATACGGGGTTATAAGGGTCGCCATCCGGAAATGTGAGGTAATGGTTGTATTCGCCGTATGCGCCCGGATAAACACTGTTCCACTCAGGATTACTGATATTATCTCCCACAGAAAGCTCAGTATTGCAATTGACGCGTGTGCTCACTTCATCGTCTGTGACTACACCAGGAATTGATCTAAACGTATAATTGTTGGTCCTCTGATTCAGGCCTTGACCTGATTTGCAATAGGTGAATAAGTGATATTCGCCGGGGTCGATGCACACAATGCCATTTTCAATCTCCGACTCTTCACAATCCTGACTCCAGTCCTGTCCCGGAGGAGTTACCCCATCAACCAAAATTTCTACGCCAACAGCTCCATCAGCCAACAGGATATCAAATGAAACGCAATGCCAGCTTTGGGGATAGTTCCCTCCGTCATCACAGCATATGCCTTCTCTCACAATGCTGTTAAAATGAATTTCACCTGCCGGATTAAACCGTAAATCCACTAATTCATATGGAACCCGGTCCTCGCATAATGCACAATCCGGATCGTCCAATATGTTAATTTCATGATCGCAAAATACTTCATTTCCACACTCGTCGCGAAACCGGTATGTCCTGATAATTTTTGTAGGGCAGAATCCTGCTTCATCCTCTATTCCTTCATACTCTACGCGATAAAATAAAAATTCGATATTTTCGGGGTCTGAGCAATTATCTGAAACCGTACCTCCCGCTGCAATAAATTCGTTAACTGTTTCAAATGGCGGGGGAACGTCGTTGACTGTCGGGACATCCATGAGCGGAGGAGGGCAGGCCAGGACAGGTTTTGTTGTGTCCCTTACCCGTACCTCCTGTGTTCCAGTTCTTTCATTTCCACTACAGTCTGTCGCTGTCCAGGTTCTGATGATGTCATATTCCTGCGGGCAGCTCCTGTCTTCTATCACGTCTGTGTAGGTGATTGAAACAACTCCTCCGCAGGCGTCGCTTCCGGTGGCTTCCCCGGTGAGGGACAGATCATAAGGATCTTCGTCGCATTCGATCTGAATATTAGGTGGCACACTCAGTGATGGTCGAAGATTATCTGCCACAGTAATGATCTGATCCTGGCTGGATGGATTGCCGTGCTCATCTGTAAGTGTCCATCTCCTGGTGATAATGTGTGTTCCGGGACATGGTCCATCGGCAACTTCGTCTTCATATTCGATCAGCATATTGGCTGAAGCGGTGCAGTTGTCGGAGATGTTGGAGACGTTGCCTGTGATACCTGGTCTGGCATCGTAGTTGCAATCAGTATCGACGTAGATGGTAATGTCATTGGGAGCGGTAAATGACGGTGGTTCATCGTCGGTTACGGTAAGGGTTTGTGTGCAGGTAGCGGTGTTGCCCGCGGCATCTTCTGCGGTCCAGGTAATGATGTGTTCGCCCACAGGAACTTGTCCACCGGGGAATAATGCGGCAAAGTTGTTGGTGACGATGATGTCCTCTTCCGGGGTGCAGTTGTCTGAAACGATGGCGGTGCCGAGTGCTGATTCGGAAATTGTGGCGAAGCACTCGCCCGGATCATTGGTTGCTGTGAATGGGGCAGGACAAGTGATCTCCGGGGCCTCATTGTCCTCAACCGTTACGGTGAAACTGCATGGCGCGGTGTTGCCGCTGTCATCGGTGGCGGTCCAGGTGACGGTTGTTTCCCCGGCTTCGAATGTGACCCCTGCGAGGGTGGTTCCCGTCCCTGTGGTTGCCCCGGATAGCGAGTATTCCAAAGAAGCGATCCCGCAGTTGTCGGTGGCGGTGGCGTCCCAATCGGTGCCGGTATGGGTATAGGTGCAAACATCTGTAGTCGTCCCGATGGATTGGTCTTCAATACAGGTGATGGCCGGGGCTTCATTGTCT
>PWHO01000112.1 GCA_003555385.1 Bacteroidales bacterium | reverse complement strand
GCTTGCGCTCGGTGATGTCTATATTGGTGCCTGTCCAGCGGATCGGCTTTCCGCTTGAGTCTTTTTCAATATCTCCCCGGGTAAGTATCCAGTGCCAGCTACCATCTTTACAGAGTAAACGATGTTCAACCTCATAAACCTTTGATGTGCCTTCAAGATAATCCTTAACCGCCTTTTCATTAGAAGCAACTTCATCGGGATGCCACAGTTTTCTCCAGCCTGAAAAATCGTTGGGGACTTCATGGTCTTCATAGCCCAGCATTTTTTTCCATTGAGGAGAAAAATAGACCGCATTTGTAACCATGTCCCAATCCCACAGACCCGCACCAGTTCCTGAAATGGCACGGTTATACCGATCTTCACTCGTGAAAAGGGCTTCTTCCGATTTTTTCCTTTCAGTGAAGTCCCACCATGTCCCTATTATTATCTTCTCTCCATCTTTGTCATTCAGCACTTTCTGATTGTCCAGAAGCCAGTGATAGTTCCCTGCTTTATCTTTGAAACGGTATTCATTACTCATGTCCTTGCCGGAAAGTTTCTCCTGCAGGTTGGGCATATCTTCCGGATGCACACATCTTGCCCATAGTTCCATGTCGTTAATAAAATCATTTGGCACAAAACCCAATATTTTTTTAACATTCTCATTGATGTAGGTCATATGAGGAATGCCGTCTTTGTCGATAGCATAGGTATAAATGACAGCCGGAGTGTTGGAAAGGATGGCGTTCAGTCTTTGTTCATTCTCCACAAGGGATTGTTCCGCCGCATATTTTTCGCTTACATCCGAAAAGACCAGAACGACGCCCTTGATGTTGCCGTCTTTATCCTTGATAGGAGCAGCACTATCGGCAATCTGATATTCACTGCCGTCTTTTGCAACAAGAATTGTGTGATTGGCTAACCCGACTATTTCACCACTCTCTATTACCTTTTCAACTGGATTGGGAACAGGTTCCCTTGTATCGGCATTAATAATATTGAAAACCACTGTTAATGGCTTACCTTTTATTTCATCTTCGTGCCACCCGCAAAACTTCAATGCCACAGGGTTCATCTTGTCAATCATCCCGAATTTATCGGTTGTAATTACCCCATCTCCGATTGAATGAAGTGTAATTGAAAGATTTTCTTCGCTCTCCCGCAGTGTTTCTTCCATCCGCTTGCGATTGGTGATGACCTCAGTATAAACGATGATTCCACCAATCGAACCATCTGATTCATGCCATGGACGACATTGCCAGCGAGTCCATTCCACAGATCCGTCCTCCCTTACATATGGATCGTCTTCCGCACTCAATATCTCCCCTGCCAGAGCCCTCTGGTGCACCTCCCTCCATTTTTGGGGCAAATCGGGGAATACATCATAGTGATGCTTGCCTATGATATCTTCATGTTTAACCTTGTACTCATCAATATAGCGTTGGCTCGCATAAATATATCTCAGATCTCTGTCATGCACTGCGACAGCGCTCCGTGTATGCTCGATGATATACTTCATCAGGTTATGAGAATGATTCAGTGCTTCCTCCGAACGCTTGCGATCGGTGATATCGGTGGTTACCGTGGCAAACTGGTTCTTTTCCGGACTTATCACTGAAACAGAAAAGTGTTTGTCCATGGGCTGGAAATAGGTTTCATAATGGCACGGTTCGCCTGTAAGAGCCACCTCAGAGTATTCTTTGAAATAAGGCGGCTGCTCAGTACCATATACTTCGGTGGACAGCCGGCCTATGGCATTTTTTCGTGGGATGCCCGTGATTGTCATAAAGGCATCGTTGCAGTCGGTGATGCGGTAGTTGACGGGTTCTCCATTCTCGTCAAAGACCAACTCGTGCAGAACCACCATTTCGGACATTGAGGTAAAAAGGGCATTGAGTTTGGCTTCACTTTCTTCGGCTTTTTCTTTGGCAATGATAAGTTCCTGTTCTGTTCTTTTAATCTCGCTTATATCCTGGTGTGCCCCCAACATTCGGATGGCCTTACCGTTTTCATCACGTATGGCAAGACCACGACAACGTATCCATACCGTCGATCCGTTTTTGTGTGTGTATCTTACAACCTGGTCATAAGGGTGATTTGGATTCTCGCAATGTTTGGTAAAATTTTCATTAGCGACCTTTAAATCATCCTGATTGATAATATTTTGCCAGGCAGTTGACTTATGTGGCATTTCATCGGGATTATAGCCTAAAACCGTCCAGAATTTGGCATTCATCCATTCATTTTCGGGATGTTCCAAATCCCAATACCATAAGCCATCCAATGCACTATCCTGAATAAAGTCAAAAATACTTTCATCGGTCCGTAATAATTCGTAAAGTTCTTTTTTTAAATACATAACGTTGGCAGTATTTGTTCTTCAGCACTGGATGGCATGGCAAAATATTTTATATTTGTTTCTGTAAAAATAAAAAATTTCACATACACACATCTGGTTTTTTACCCATAAGTTGTGAAAAACCAATAACGGGGGTAAGAATACAGCAGGAAAAATGAATCGAAAGGCGCAAGATTGTCTCCACACAGACTTATTCCAGGTTAGCATTCCGGCTCAATGTTGCATCTTCCCATGATAGGACCGACCGAACGTAAATAATTGATTTAGTGGGTCAATTTAGCGAGGAGCGAGGTAAGTTTTTGTTACAAAATGCGTATTTATGTATATTTATGCGTCATTAAGTGGTATGTTTGTGGCTGCGGCATGGGTGCTTAATCATACAAAGCACTTGTAATTGGAGCCATTAGCGCTTTGGCGAAACAGGAGCTATCTGGCCGTTTAAAAAGAAACTTTAATTCATTTAAGTATCAAACCCATGAAAAGAAAATCCTTCTCTTATGCGATGTTGTTGCTGTTTGTTTCCTTTATGGCATCACCATTGAGTTCTTATGGCGAAGTGATCACGGCCACTTCAGATTCTTTTGCTTTTGGCTCCGCGCCCACTGCCGTGCCGCTTTCCCTTCTTGCTTTAATAATACCCGTGGGATTGATCGTGCTGGTATCAGCCAGGCGCTACTTCCGCTTAAACAGGGAGGCAAGCCTTTAATTTCTGGCAGCAGGGATTTACCTGCGCCAAGAAACAATTATTGAATCACCGTAAATCAAAATAAGCATGAAGACAATCCTTTTTTCTGTTGCATTGATGCTGGCCGCCCTGGGCTCCAGCGCCAGGTCAGGTTCCATCACCAACATTCAGGTATCGCAGGGTGCGGGTGATGAGGAACGGTTGATAACCATTCAGTTCGACCTTACTGGCAGCGCTGCTGAATATGATATCTCACTCGAGGTGAGTTTCGACGATGGCAGCACCTTTTATCACATTGACCCGGCTGAGATCAGTTCATTATCCGTGGCCCCCGACACGGGCATTCAGCTTGTTTGGGACGGCCGGCAGACTTACGGCACTGTGTATGCCGAAAATACCCGTATAAAAATTACGCTTACAGACTGGCCAAGAGATACCGAAACCGAGGTGGTGGAAGTCGTCAGCCCTGTAACCGGCAGAACCTGGATGGACCGCAACCTGGGCGCTGAGCGTGTTCCTGAATCAAGCACCGACGAAAAAGGCTACGGCGACCTGTACCAATGGGGCAGGGCCGCTGATGGACACCAGGTAGTAACGAGGACAGGCTCAACAACAGCAGATGTAACGCCCATTACGTCTACGCTAAGTGAGTCAGATGTTCCCGGCCATGGGGATTTTATAGTAAGTAGTGAAGGAGAAAAATGGGATTGGCGCAGCTCCCAAAATGATGACCTGTGGCAAGGGGTAAACGGAGTCAACAACCCATGTCCGTCGGGTTACCGCTTGCCAACAAAAGAGGAATTTGAAGCTGAGACTGCAAGCTGGGACAGCGGCGACCGCATTGCTCAGGCCTTTGACTCTCCGCTTAAGTTGACCTTTGCGGGCTACCGCCCCGCCAACACAGGTGCGTTCGTGTATAATTACGGCGGCTATTGGGTGAGTGACGTGGATGGGGCGCGCAGTCTCCACTTGAACTTCGATACAGGTTTTCT
>PWHO01000319.1 GCA_003555385.1 Bacteroidales bacterium | reverse complement strand
TTTCAGCATGTCAGAAGAAACGATATTAAAGGTTGATATTGAGGAACAGATGAAGACGGCATATATCGACTATGCCATGTCTGTAATTGTCTCGCGGGCACTCCCTGACGTTCGTGACGGGTTAAAACCTGTGCATCGCAGGGTGCTGTTCGGTATGTATGAATTGGGAACACTCAGTAACAGACCGTACAAAAAGTCTGCCAGAATAGTGGGGGAGGTGCTTGGTAAGTATCACCCGCATGGCGACAGCTCCGTGTATGACGCCATGGTCAGGATGGCACAGGACTGGTCTTTGCGATATCCGCTGGTGGATGGTCAAGGTAATTATGGCAGTATCGATGGCGACAGCCCGGCAGCCATGCGCTACACTGAAGCCAAAATGCAGAAGATCGCCGAAGAGATGCTGGCAGATATTGATAAGGAAACCGTTGATTTTCAGCTTAATTTTGATGACACACTCAAAGAACCTACGGTTTTGCCGGCAAAAATCCCCAACCTGCTGGTAAACGGCTCTTCAGGAATTGCTGTAGGTATGGCCACCAATATTCCCCCACACAACCTCAGTGAAGTAATCGACGGTACGGTGGCGTATATTGATAACAACGACATTACCATTGACGAACTGATGCAACACATCAAGGGCCCTGATTTCCCTACCGGCGGATTGATTTACGGCCATGAAGGGGTGAAGGATGCCTACCATACAGGACGTGGACGAGTTGTCGTAAGGGGAGAGGCCACAGTGGAAAATATCAGTGAAAATAAAGAAGCCATTGTAGTTACCTCCATTCCTTACCAGGTCAACAAGGCAGAAATGATCAAGCGTACCGCCGACCTGGTCAATGATAAAAAAATTGAGGGAATTACCGATATCAGGGATGAATCGGACAGGAGCGGACTCAGAATTGTTTATGAGCTCCGCAGGGATGCTGTACCAAACGTGGTGCTGAACCGGCTCTATCAGCATACTGCACTGCAGAACGCTTTCAGTGTCAACAGCATTGCACTGGTCAATGGCAGGCCTCAGCTACTGAATCTGAAGGAATTGATCAGACATTATGTGGACCACCGCCACGAGGTGATCACAAGACGTACTGAGTATGATCTCCGGGAAGCGCAGAAGCGGGCCCACATACTTGAGGGGTTGCTTGTGGCCCTGGACAACATTGACGAAGTGATCGCCCTGATCCGGGCATCCCAGACTCCCGATGAGGCCAGGACCGGGTTGATGGAGAAGTTTGACCTCTCAGAGGTGCAGGCAAAAGCGATCCTGGACATGCGACTACAGCGGCTCACCGGGCTGGAAAGGGGAAAGATACAGAAAGAATATGAGGAGCTGCTGAAAAAGATTGATTTCCTGAAATCTGTACTCGCAGATATTACCTTGAGAATGTCTATCATCAAAGAAGAGTTGCTGGAAATGAAAGAGCGTTTCGGCGACAAGACTTTGACAGAAATAGAGTATACGGCCAATGATTTCCGCATCGAAGATACCATTCCGGATGAGGACGTGGTGATCACCGTTTCACACCTGGGATACATCAAGCGTACCCTTTTATCTGAGTTCCGTACGCAGAGCAGGGGAGGACGGGGCAGTAAAGGCTCCGTAACCAGGGATAATGATTTCGTGGAGTACCTGTTTGTGGCATCCAACCACAATTACCTGCTCTTTTTTACGGAACAGGGTAAGTGCTTCTGGATGCGTGTGTTTGAGATCCCCGAGGGAACCAAAACTTCAAAGGGAAGGGCCATTCAGAACCTGATCAATATTCCGTCCAACGACAGGATCAAGGCCTTTGTGAATGTCAAAGACCTGACGGACCAGGATTACACCTCAGAAAATTACATCATTCTCTGTACCAAAAAAGGGGTGATTAAGAAAACCAGCCTGGCCGCTTACAGTCGCCCTCGTGCCAACGGGATCATCGCCATCAACATCAGGGAAGGAGACGAACTCATTGAGGCCAACCTGACCAATGGTGAAAACGAGATCCTGATTGGTTTGCGCAGTGGAAAGGCCATCCGGTTTAAGGAGGACAGCGTCCGGGCCATTGGCCGGAATGCTGCCGGGGTGAAAGGTATCACACTTGCCGGACCTTCAGACGAGGTCATTGGCATGGTTTGTGTTGAAAATCCGGAAAGTTCCATTCTTGTTGTCAGCGAAAAGGGGTACGGAAAACGCTCCACGCTTTCTGAGTACCGTATCACCAACAGGGGAGGAAAAGGAGTAAAAACCATGCAGGTAACAGACAAAACCGGGCAGCTGGTGGCCATTGTCAATGTGGCAGACAACGATCAGCTGATGATCATTAACAAATCCGGAATTACAATACGTATGGCAATCAATGAGTTACGCGAAATAGGACGTGCCACACAGGGGGTAAAACTCATTTCGCTGCGGAAGGATGACAAGATTGCCGCCATTACGAAGGTGCAGGAGAAAGCACTTAATGGAAGCGTTGAAAGCGAGGAAAATGCCGGTGAAGAACAAGAAGAAGGAAATGGCCCTGAAGAAGAATAGCTTGTTTTGTGTGAAATAATTCCTAATTTTGTCATAATTAATCAATCATCACCACCTTTTTAAAAAGAAAAAACGCATTTTTAACAAAAACTTATCCCAATGAAACTGATATTCCCAATGAGAAGAACATTATTCTTTGTGTTGCTGGCACTCATCGTTGTGGCCAATTCGGGTTGTTCTGCCCAGGGCAGGGAAATCCGTCGTGCTGACAGCAATCTGAATAGGGGAAATGTTGCGGCTGCGCTGGAGCATATCACCGAGGCCATGGAAATGGAAGAAGCACAGAACGATCCGGAAGCCTGGGTCGTTAAAGCACGTGTGTACATGGAAATTGCACTTTCCGAAGATCCTGAGATCCGCGCTTTGGCGGATAAACCGGTGGATGTGGCCGATGCTGCTATCGACAGGGCAAAAGAACTCGATGAAGACGGATTACATATCCTTGACATCCAGCAGGCTTTGTTGCTGATGTCGGAACTGACCTTCAATGAAGGGGTAGAAGCGTATCAGGCAGAAGACTGGGGACCCGCCAGTGATTACTTCCTTCGCTCATACGAACTTTCAGAATCTTTTGACTCACCGGATACCACTACGTTGTATAATGCAGCATTATCAGCTGAGCTTGGGCAAAACTATGACAGGGCCATGGATCTATATCTCCAGTTGAGAGACATGGAGTATGATGAGCCTTTCCTCTATAGTTCGCTTGGTACCATTGCCATGTTCCAGGGTGACACCCTTAACGCCACCCAATATGTGCAGGAAGGTCGTGAATTGTATCCGGATGATCTGGATCTGATCTTTGCAGAAGCCAATATTCACATTTTCACCGGAGATGTGGAGCAGGCCAGGGATGTGCTGGACCTCGCCATTGAAAAGGATCCGGAAAACCCCAACTTGCACTTTGCTTTTGGCGCCAACTATGACAGAATGGCACAGGATACCATGTATTCTCAGGAGGAAAGGGATTTTGCCTACCAGGAGGCTGTAGATGCTTATGAAACAGCCATTGAGTTGAATCCGGAATACTTTGATGCCATCTACAACCTCGGGGTGCTGCACTTTAACCGTGGGATCGGGATTTTTGAGGCGGCCGATGAGAGACTCCGCGAAACCCATGATTTCGCCCAGTATGAGGAGGATGCCGAGGAATTCAGGAAAGTATGGCTGGAAGCGCAGCCTTACCTGGAACAGGCCAAGGATATGATTGATGAGGATGACCCAAGTTACGAAACGGTTATCATTTCATTGGTGGAGCTTTATGCCAGAACAGAACAGACGGAAAAGCTTCAGGAGATGGAAGAGATTTACATGCGATATTTCGGAGAAGAAGAAGTAGAGCAGATCCAGGAACAACATTAGAATTTTCTCAATAATTAAAAAAGAGCGGGAGAGATCCTGCTCTTTTTACAGTTTTGTTACTTTACATAATATTAATTATGTAACAGAAGGGGTGTTGTGAAAATCGGATATGCATGTGATTTTTTGACCCAAAATGATGAACCCGTGA
>PWHO01000133.1 GCA_003555385.1 Bacteroidales bacterium | reverse complement strand
AAATAGGTGTTGAAGTTGTGGAAATCCCTGCCTGCGGCACCGATAATGATTACGTTCTTCTTATTATTTTGCATAGATATATTTTTTGGTTTTTACAAAAATACGCCTTTCTTTTTTTTGCGCAACTTTTTTCCGGCTTGAGGTGAGAGAATATTTTTCCGGGCGTATTAAAAATGGCGGCAATCGGCTTGTTATTTAAATGTATGGATGTGTTTGTTTATTGGTTCCACGCAGGTGAGGTTGAGCAGGATAAATTTTGAATTGGATGGAAATTGTATAATTTTGCAGGGAAATGTATTTTCTTATTCCGGTAGTTTATATATTAGTGATTTTTTACGGGATTACAATAACAGGCGCAATGTGCGTCAACCGGGGGACATATAATTTTTATCTGATATGAAAATTATTACAGACCCGCAGCTTCGCCGGGAAATTCTCGATGCCTATTTCTCCTATTACGAAGCCTACACCAACCGCCGGTGGGAGGAGATGACCGGCCATTTTTCAGATACCATCACCATGTTCGGTACCGGTATTGATGAGGTCAGTTATGCGGGTCATACAACACTCGCCACCCTGCGCAGGGAGTTTTCCCAGGCGCCTGAACCCATTACTTACAAGGTTAAATCCAAAGAGGTTTACGAGGTTTCAAGAGATGTGGCCCTTCTGATGCTTACCATGGATATCACCCTGCACAACGAAGTGCAGGAAGTGGTTTGTACGAACAACAGGACCACGTCCGTGATGGTTAAGGAGCCCGGTGGTTGGAAACTGGCCCACGGGCACTGGTCTCAGCCTGATAGGGATATTGGTCCCGGTGAAAGCGTCCCTTACCGCTTGTTGCTTGAGCGCAGCCGGCAACTGGAGGAGAAAGTATCTGAACGGACCATGGAGATCATGGCCCAGAAAGATGAATTGAAACGGCTCAATGAGACCAAAGACAAGTTGTTCTCCGTCATTGCCCACGACCTCAAGAACCCTTTCAACAGTATCATCGGTTTCTCAGAACTTTTACTGGAAGGCCGTGACGACTTTCAGCCGGAGAAGGTGGAGCAGATGCTGCAGAACATCCACCGGCAGTCGAAATCCACTTATGAATTGCTGGAAAACCTCCTCGACTGGGCCAGGTCGCAGACCGACTGTATTGCTTTCCGGCCGGAAAATATTTCACTGCGATCTGTGGTCAGGGATGTGAAATCTTCGCTGGAAGCACCGGCAAAGGAAAAAGGGATCAGTTTCCGGTGCGAAATTCCGGATCACCTGGTGGTGAAAGCGGACAGGCCCATGCTGCAGATCATCTTGCGAAACCTCCTGCATAATGCCGTTAAGTTCTCCCACTCCGGCGGCGAGATCAGTTGCCGCGCAGAACCGTGCGAAGGGGGGGTGTGTGTTATGATATCAGATACGGGGGTCGGGATGGATGCCAACACCCGCAAAGCCATAGAGGATGGTGTATATCTGGATGCAAAACAGGGAACGGCCAAAGAAACCGGTACCGGGTTGGGTATACTTTTGTGCCGTGAATACATTGCCCGCCATGACAGCCGGCTATCCGTTGACAGCGCACCCGGGAAGGGGAGTTGTTTTTCTTTTGAACTGCCGAAGGGGGATGCCTGAACCAGGGATTGTTTGGATGGCAGCCAAAACTGTGTTATTTTAGAGGCTCCGAAACTCTTCGGGAAATGAATGTCTGACAAAAACTGGCTATGTTTTTTATAGGGTTGTTTTCTTCCTTTTTTCCCTGGTTAATCCTGGCTGTGGTGTATTCGCTCAGTTTTGGATTGTATTATGTGTATTCCAGTGACAAGGGGCTGGCGGAAGAAGAAAACACCGGGAAAGAGATCAGTATTCATCCGGGGCAGGAAGCAGAGGAACCCGTCCTTTGTTATGCCGCTTATATTTCCGGTGTAAAGGACGAGTACGGTCAGGCATCTGCGATATCTGATGAACCGGATGAGGATCTGGCGGTATCCTTAAGGTCCGGTTTGGATGACCAGTCCTCTTCCACGGGTATAATCCCCCGGCCCGGCTTTATGTTTTTTCCTGCTGCCGGCATAACCACCCAACCTGCTTCAAAAGCACCGGATGGCTTTAGCCGTCATCCTGATTTTTTATTATTTTCCCGTCCTCCTCCTTTGAGCTGATCCTTTCTTAAATCCTGCATGCATACATGGTGGCCGGGTAATTTCAATACCCCGGTAGCCGGTTATGCGATCATCCCGTTGATTTATTGAATTTTTTTGCAATTGATATGATTGGTGTAGTAGGGATCAGTCACAGAACTGCCACCCAGGATGTGCGTCAGCTTTTCAGCCTTGGAAGTGAGGAGGCCGCTTCATTTGCCCGGCTCATCCTTCGTAAGACAAAGGTTTCAGAAATCATACCGGTTTCCACCTGCCATCGTACAGAGCTGTATTATTATCATGAAGGGGAGCCTTGCGACAGAAAGCCCGGTAAAGAATTGGTCCGGTTACTGGCTGAGTTCAGGCAGGCTTCCGGCGATTATACATATTCCTTTTATGAATATTCAAACCTGGAGGCCGTAAAACACCTCTTTCGGGTCATTTCCGGGATGGATTCAGTGGTAATCGGGGAGGATCAGATCGTGAAACAGGTAAAGGATTCCTATGCCTTATGCCGGGAGAACAGTACAGCGGGTGCAGTGCTAATGCGGCTTTTCCAGAAATCTTTTGAGGCCGGTAGCCGGGCCCGTTGTGACACCAACCTTCAGCGGGGTCCTGCTTCACTGAGTAAGGTTGCAGTCGATCTGTGCCGCAATACCTGTCCTGATTTATCCAAAAAAAATATACTCCTGATCGGTTCGGGGGAAACCGGACGGCTGGCACTTCATTACCTTGTGAAGCAGGGAGTCAGTAAAATTGTTATCTCTAATCGTACCCGGGCACATGCACAGGCATTGGCACGCGAATACGGTGCCGGGGTTGTGCCTTTTGAACAATTCAGGGAAGCTTTGCCGGAAAGTGACATAGTCATCACAGCAACAGCTTCCCCCGGCTGCATCATTAATAAGGCCGATATCATTAAGCCAGGGGTGAAGGATGGTGGCAGAGCGCAATTGTTTATTGATTTGTCTGTGCCAAGAAATATAAATCCCTCTGTGGCTGCTGTAGAAGGTGTCCGCTTATTTGGTATTGATGACATACAGCCTGTGGTTGATTCTACTTTTGCCCAAAGGAAAGCCGGAATTCAACAGGCAGAGATAATCATTGATGAAGTGGCCGGTGCATTTATGGAATGGTATGACAGCCTTGTGCTGCGGCCTGTAATCCGGGCCATTAAGCAAAATCTGCAGAAAATAAAGGAGGATGAACAGGATATTTACAAACAGCTTGGGGACGAAAAGAAACTGGACGTCATAGAGGAGTACACCGACAGGATGGCGCAGAAATATACGCGGGTGATCATTAAGAATTTGCGGGAAGCCTTCAGGCACAATCCCTCAGCCCGGTCACTGGATATGGTCAATGAATTATTTAAGTGTGATGAGTAAGAAGATGATAAAAATAGGAAGCAGGGGGAGCCGCCTCGCCCTTTACCAGGCAGAGCGGGTGCAGGAGAAGATCGCTGACCTGGCTCCTGAGGTTGAAACGGAAATCGAGGTGATCAAAACAAAGGGGGATAAGATCCTGGACGTGGCCTTGTCGAAGATCGGTGACAAGGGCTTGTTTACCAAAGAGCTTGAAAATGCCCTGGCTTCGGGGAAAATAGATGTGGCCGTGCACAGCCTGAAGGACCTTCCGACAGCTTTGCCTTCCGGTTTTGCCGTGGGGGCAGTACTTGAGCGGGGTGATTTCCGGGATGCCCTTGTGAGTTTAAACAGCAAGAAATTGCATGAATTAAACAGCCACGACAGGGTAGGTACTTCCAGCCTGAGGCGGAGGGCCGGGTTGTTGCATCTGAACAGTAAGCCACAGATTGTGGATATCCGGGGCAATGTACAGACCAGGCTGAGAAAAATGGAAGAGGGCCTTTGTGAGGCCACTGTGATGGCTGTGGCGGGCCTGCAGCGAATAGGCCTTGAG
Organism: Bacteroidales bacterium; assembly: GCA_003555385.1. Taxonomy (GTDB): domain Bacteria; phylum Bacteroidota; class Bacteroidia; order Bacteroidales; family UBA7960; genus PUPG01. Next base: position 35 of record PWHO01000133.1, on the reverse strand, counting down.
AATTACATCACAGAGATACTTCCTCCGGATCTTTT
>PWHO01000009.1 GCA_003555385.1 Bacteroidales bacterium | reverse complement strand
GATCCCCTTTACTTTTTCTCAACTTTGCTTTATAATATATCTTGTTGTAAGAAATTCGGGACTGTAGTTCAGTGGGAGAATACTTGACTGGCAGTCAAGGGGTCAGGGGTTCGAATCCCCTCAGTTCCACCAATTGAAAAAGGGAAAAAAAAGAAACCTCTGTCGGTCGCCGACAGAGGTTTCTTTTTTTCCGGACAAGTCACTTTGCTATTTGCAAAACTAATTTAATATTTCCATATGCTATTTTTCTTTTTTCTTCCTCTGTGAAGTCCATTTTATCCAGTATAGAGCAATATACTTTGTATTCTCTTTCCGGATAATCTGTCCCAAATATTAATCGATCTGCGCCAAACATTCGAAGAATTCTATTTGTTTGTTCTAAGCCATACAATCCAATGAACTCAGGCAATATAAAAGAGATATCTACCCACTTACAGCCGGACAAAGCATCCAAATACTTCATCCCTCCCATATGAGCTGTAATAAATTGTATATCCGGAAAGATTTTTATCATTTTGTTAATCTTATCAGGTGCGCAATTATCGTGAAACCCTGTTAAGCATGGATTGGCATGATACATCACCGGAACTTTTAACTCCGCAGCCTTTCTTAATACCGGAATTAAGCGAAGGTCATCTGCATCGATATTTAGATTGCTTGGATGAATTTTCAATCCACTTAGGCCTAATTGCTTTATAGCGTATTCTAATTCCTTAGGTGCTTCATCTAAAATATAGGAACCATTAAAACTAATATCTGCAAAAGCTAGGAATCGATTCGGATATTTTTTAACTATTTCAGCTAGATATTCATTGGTTTTCCTAGCAGAAAAATACATATAAGCATCATTAGTTGGTTGTAATATAGCCTTTTCAATATTATATTCATCCATATGTTTTATATATTGAGATAGTTCAGCTTTAGCCCATACACAATCTTGCCCTTGATATTTAATAAAGCTTCTTCTATTCTCTTCTGGCAAAATATGTACATGGGCATCTATTTTTGGTATTGTGTTCCAATTCACTTTTATTCCTCCTAGCATAATATATTTAAAGCTCCCCCTTTGAAGGAACTTTGTTTCCGCTGAAAGTACGGGGTGCGGATATCCCCTAAAGAAAACTTTAATCTTCTAAAGCGATTGCATACAACGTTCGTTCTTGCCCTTACCGACACTCGCGTTACCCCAAAATTCTACCCTAAGAGCGAGTGTGGACTGCCCTTGCCCGAAGGTTAATCAATAGTTACAGTCCGTTAATTATATTTTTTTAACATGTTTTCTACTCTTTCTTTATTATTATAATCAACTTCAAGATTAACTTTATTTTTTGAATTCCATAGTTTTGCCTCAGGGAGACTGACAATTAATTCGTAGTATTTATTCTTTTTAAATAAGCTCTTCTCATAAATTTTACTCCACTCATAATTGTTAACTTTCTCCCAATTTACAAATTTGTTGTTCACTAGTATTCCGTTTTTGTAAATTTTATTTTTCTGCAATCCTCTATGAATAAATATGATGGATAAACAAAGCGTACCGATCATCCAAGATAACATCATGAAAAAATTGTTTTCTAAGTATGCTATGGTACTGAGTTCCGACAGCATAAGGTTCTCAGAAAAGTATAGCCTCAAACTACTCAAATATTCGATATCAAATAATTGGGAAAAGCTATCCATATATTCTTCACTTAACCCCTGGTACACGTTTAGCGCAATGTAACTAAATACTGCGGACCATACAATGAATAATGCCGTCCAGATAAATCCCATAATTAAGTCAGTTGTGTTTCTATTCAATCTAATTAACTCCTGATCTTCTCTCTGTTTTCTGTCAACATTAATTTTGAGGACACTAATGATTGTCAAAAGAATCATACCGCTGACAAATATAATAAATAAGCTTCCACTCATTATTTAAATCACCTCTTCTCATGAATTATTCCATTATCAATTGTTCTCCAATAACCTACTGCCTCTACTTTTAGGTAGGACGACTATTTTTTTCTAATAGCTAGAGTTAAAACATCATCCCATAGTAAGTCACAAATACTATGATCAAGGCTAATATGCCTCCGGTGATATGTAGCCCTAAATAAAGTTCCGAAGGTTCTCCTTTAGCTACCCATAAAAAATGTTCCACTTTCCAAGTGATGTCAGGAAGAAGAATCAAGAATACGCCTACAATGGACATAAAGCTTAAAGATAAAAAGCTCATGCCCTTATTGCTGATAAAACCTACCTCTACATAGGGTACGGTGCCTTCTAATTCATAGACTACTTGTACATCGAAGGGAAGTTCCCGGATGTCCCCGCGATTTCTTGAAGGAATATTTCCTCTTCCTTCCACAAATGCACTACTTTCAGTAATGGTTTCAATGTACTCCGTTCCCTCATTTCGCTGCACTCGAAACCCTTTTTCGTAATAATTATCTGATGCAACATGTAATTCGTAATCCTGATAGTCAACTCGGTAGTTTGTTGCGAAGGACACTAAGTTTTCTTCCGGATCTTCGATGGTAACCGTTAATTCTTCCTGATCTTGGTCTTTAAAATAGATTTGATCTCCTTCGTGTCCTGTAAACTGAAAACGAGTTCCTTCAACTTCAAAGGAGGCATCTTGACGATATATTACCAAATTCAAAAAGAAATTCAAAGCAATCAGAACAACCACAGCAATCAGCAGCCACTTTCCCCGTACCTTTGGGCTTTCCTCTCCCCAAATAACACTCATAACAAACATCTCCTATAGGATATAATCTTTTCATTGTATCTGACCTTTAAATAACTGTTTAACTAAATGTAATGTACTCTATCTATTTTTCATTTTTCTATCTACAGGGCTTGCATATAACGTTTCTAGGGTTAGCGACTCCTTAACCCGATTTTTATTCCTCAACCATATGTTGCTAACGCTGTGTTATATGCAGGACCGGTGACTTGAAACTATATACTTCAACATTCTAGACTGAGTCACTACAAATCTCTTTAACATGTTGATTTAATAGTTTCCTCAATTCACCTACTTTTTCCTCTTGTACTACCCATCTCACTTCTTTATATTTTTTTGTGAAAGTAGATTTATTGTTGAGAACGATTATAAATTCATTTACATCACTTACTCTGAAATATTTAATTTCTTTCCACTTTAAAACATTGGGACCAACATTTATTCCACTTTCTCTTACTTCACCGTTCTTTATATAAAAATAAACAGATACTAGAATCATCAATATGACAAGTGCAGCCCATACAACTATCTCTAATATATATGGTACGCCGCTATGCAAAACACCTGAATATGCAAGGTATGAATAACCTATCACCACAAAAAAAGGAAATAGTATCCCATAACCTTGATATTTTGACCCAATTTTATGCTTAACATTGCCTAATGCTTTCTGTCTTTGAAATATTCTAAATGCTGTATAGAACGACAAGGCTCCGAATAAGAATAATACATAGTACACACCAGTTGTTTCACCCAATACTTTCACCACGCTTCCTAAACAGAATAATCTACCATTATCCATAGCTCAGCCTCTACGAATCAGTTGTTTTCTTCTTCGTTTTGGTATTATTTATTGATTTTTACAGGGCTTGCATATAACGTTTCTAGGGTTAGCGACACCTTAACCCGATTTTCATTCCTCAACCATATGTTGCTAACGCTGTGTTAGAAGCAGCTGCGGCAAAGAACAACTTTCATGAATTTGTCTTTGACCAACCATTTCCTTATATAACCTCATAACGCTCACTCGCTCCGGTTATAAAAACAAAACATCTGTAATACCACCAATCGTACTTTCTGTCTTTAAGCTTTTTATCTCTATTTTCTTTTATTTCTTTTTTCGAAATCAACTCGATGGCTATACTTTCATTTCTTATAAATTCTCCCCTGTGCCCCAATACTTATTTATGTACAATCATATTACCGAAACACCAATAGGCTATTTTGCCAACTCATCTAGTATTTCCATTTCTTTTTACCGTTACACATTTCCATATAAAATGATTGCTTCGGTAACTAAACCCATATTCCGAATTCGCATCCTTTTCAACACCTCTACACTTCGGTACCACCTGG
>PWHO01000122.1 GCA_003555385.1 Bacteroidales bacterium | reverse complement strand
TCATGGCAGGCAATGAAACCCAGGCTGTAAACACCCTGAACTGCGCACCCGAATGTGCCCAGGTTGCTTACCTGAAAGCAGTCATTGCTGCAAGAAACAACGATGCAACAGCATTGTATGACAACTTGCGCCATTCCATTGAGCTCAACTCTGACATGGCACAAATTGCCATCAATGACCTCGAATTCGTGGATTTCTTCGGACAAAGTGAATTCCAGAGCATCGTGCTGTAATCACGATTTTCAAGAAACACAGGTAATAAAAAACGCCCTGGTTAAAGCCAGGGCGTTTTTTATTTACAGCCAACAAGGTGCTGACACTTTCCCCGGTGAACGATCTGTCGGCACAGTCAGGGTAACGGCCTTCAGTCAGGGTAGCAGCCTCACAGAGCTCATGCCTACGGGGTAATCCCGGTCAATGGCATTCAGCACCATCTCAAGATGGGAAGGATAGGCCACAAAATCAATGGCATTCACGTCCACAACCAGGATTCGTAGCCCAGGCTGCTGCTTCAGGTAGTTAAAATAGCTATCCTGTATCTTTTCCAGGTACTCGTCCGGAATCTGCTGTTCATAGGAACGCCCCCTGGAACGTATGTTCTGCTGGAGCCTGTTGGTAGACACATAAAGGTGCACCAGCAGATCAGGACGGGGCAAATTGGCATTCATGATATTGAACAGTGTCATGAACAACTGGTACTCATCCTCACCAAGGGTTTTACGGGCGAAGATCAATGATTTATTCAAAAAGTAATCAGAAATGGTAAAGTCAGAAAAAAGGTCCTGGTTCGACAACTCCCTTTGCAGCTGCTTATACCTTTCGGCGAGGAAGGAAAGTTCCAGGGGAAAGGCATATTTGTCCTGATCCTGATAGAATTTTTCCAGGAAAGGGTTTTCTTCAAATTGCTCAAGGATCAGCTTCCCGTTGTACAGGGATGAAATTTTGCTGGCAAGGGTGGTTTTCCCGGCCCCTATATTCCCTTCAATTGCAATGTAATTATACCGCATTTCAGTAAGATTTAATTTTCAGAGGGCCGAACCGGTGCCCGGGGGGCCGCTAATTTTAGTTACGACGGAATTGTCACTGCAATTCTCAAGCATTTCTCTCACCGTTTGTTTCAAACGCGGATGCCTCAGCCCCGGATCAATCTCATGGAGGGGGATCAGGGTAAATCGCCTTAGATGCAAACGGGGGTGAGGAATTGTCAGTTCCGGAGAATCCATTACAAGGTCATTGAAAAACAGAATATCCAGATCAATAACCCTGGACAACACCTTTCCCGGATGTCTTTCCCTGCCCAGTTCCTTTTCAATGCCCTGTAAATTCCGGAGCAATTCCACGGGCGACATCGGAGTTTTTACCTGAACAACCTTATTCATAAATTCTGGTTCGTCCGGATCCATCTCCCAGGGTTCGCTTTTGTAAAGCGCGCTTCCCCTGACGGCAAAAATTCCCGCTTCCTCCATCAGTGAAGAAGCCAGGGAAAATGCCCGCTGAACATCTCCTGAATTACCGCCAAATAAAAGATATACCCTGTGCATGCCTTTACCGTATAGACCCGGAATAACCCCGGACAAAAATGAATAAAAAAAACGGCTTATCAAAATTTAGATAATTCCTATCTTTAACCCAATAAATATTTAATACACACCTCCAACTTCAATCATTTAAAGAGACCAAGCCATGAAACAGTTCTTCAAATTTATGTTCGCCTCCATGCTGGGGTTCTTTCTGACATTTGTGATTATCCTGTTTTTAATGATCGGGGTCATTGCTTCCATCGCTACTTTTTCTTCCAAGGACGATGCACCGGTTCAGTCCGGATCAGTGCTGCAGCTGACACTCAGCACTGAATTATCTGACCGGGAAGGCCAAAACCCATTTGAAGCCTTTGATTTTATGACCATGTCACTCCGAAAATCGATCGGGCTCAACAAGCTGCTGAGTAATATTGAGAAAGCCAAAGAGGATGAGAATATTGAGGGGATTTTTCTGGACCTGACCATCGTTCCTTCAGGATGGAGCAGCATTCTTGAAGTAAGGAATGCCCTGAAAGACTTCCGTGAATCAGAGAAATTTATCATCAGCTACGGGGAGGTATATATGCAATCTGCTTACTACCTGGGTTCTGTCGCAGATGAGATGTACCTTCACCCCGAAGGTGCCATTGACTTCAGGGGAATCAATTCAGAGCTCGTATTCCTGAAGAATATGCTCGACAAACTGGGCATTGACCCGCAGCTGGTGCGGCACGGCGAGTACAAAAGTGCCGGGGAACCCCTTTTCCGGGAAGATATGAGCCCGGAGAACAGGGAGCAGATCGAATCCTATGTGGGATCCATCTGGAATAATGTGACCGGAGATATTGCGGAATCCCGTGGCCTTACCATCAACCACCTGAATGACGTGGCCGATGGATTACTCACAAGGAATGCACGGATGGCCATGGAGAACGACATGATCGACGGCATTGCCTACAGGGATGAAATCCTTGAATTGTTGCGTAAAAAAACGAACCTGGAAGAGGACGAGGATGTGAAATTCGTGTCTTTGGAACGTTACAAGCGCGCTCCCCTGCCAAGGCATATGATCACACCACGCAGCAGGGAACACATTGCCGTGGTCTATGCCAGCGGAGGGATCATTGACGGCGAGGGCGGAGAAAACAGTATCGGATCCATAGATATGTCTGCGGCCATCAGGGAAGCCCGGAAAGACGAATCGGTTAAAGCGATTGTACTCCGCATCAACTCTCCGGGTGGAAGCGCCCTGGCCTCGGATGTCATACTCAGGGAGGTTAAACTTGCCGCACAGGAAAAGCCGGTAATTGCCTCCATGGGCGATGTGGCTGCCTCAGGCGGGTATTATATTGCCTGTGCAGCGGATGAGATCGTTGCCCACCCCAATACCATTACCGGTTCGATCGGGGTTTTCGGCATGATCCCCAATATGCAGGAATTTTTCAATGAAAAGATCGGGATCACATTTGATAACGTGAAAACCAACGAATTTGCCGATCTGGGATCTCTGACCCGACCCATGCGACCGGCCGAACGACAGTTTATTCAGGAAATGATCGGAGACGTATACGAAACTTTCATCGGCCATGTGGCCGAAGGCCGCAACATACCTGAATCTGTGGTTGATGAACTGGGCCGCGGCCGCGTCTGGAGCGGTGCGGAAGCCAGGCAGCATGGGCTGATCGATGAATTCGGCGGTTTGCGCTATGCCATTGAACGGGCTGCTTCAATGGCTGAACTGGAAGAGTATCGCATTGTGGAATACCCAAAACGCAAGGATTTTCTGACCCGGATCATTGAAGATCTCGGCGGGATCGAGGAAAGGATCATCCAGCGCAGGTTGGGCGACAATTACCGCTATTACAGACAAATAAATGACGCCAGCCAGATGACCGGAATCCTGACAAGGATGCCGTACGACATCTACCTGGACTGATTTAACCACTATTCATTGATCCGGTGCACTTCTATATCCGGCCTTCCCCACATACGGAAGATCGCATGCGGTATATCGGTATTTTGCAGAAAAGGGCCCCGCACGGGGTCTTTTTCATTGGCATAAGAAGCAAACAATTCTGTGCCGGGGCCTTTGGCATAGAAAGGGACCAGCATATTGGTATGGTTTTCTGAATGCCACTGAACTTCCGGCAAATTGCCCTGACCCCGGTTTACAACAGGATCATTCACCGGTTCCGGGTGGTCCGGGCCGGTCAGATAACCGGTTTCATGGTCGCTGGTTACAATAATCAGGGTCTCTTCCCAGCTGCTGTTTTCCTCTACCCACTGCACGGCAGCTTCAATGGAATGATTGAAATCCGTCATTTCCTCGATGAGGCGACCCAGGTGATTGTCGTGACCGGACCAGTCGATGGCTCCGCCTTCAACCATCAGGAAAAAGCCTTCATCATTCTGACTCAACACATTGATGGAAGCCCTGGTCATCTCCTCCAGGGTCGGCACATTGTCATTGAACGGTTGGGCAAAAGGCATCTCCACTTCCTCCATTGAGCGACCGTAATTCAATGTTGAATACACCTGAGGAAGCCCAAGCACACGTTTGGGTGCAGGCC
>PWHO01000290.1 GCA_003555385.1 Bacteroidales bacterium | reverse complement strand
TGAATTGATCTTCTCCGGAACCACCACTGTGAACATCCATGCCCTGATCTCCTCCTTCTACCAGCCCGAAGGGAGACGCACAAAGATCCTGGCCGATGAACTGAATTTCCCCTCCGACACCTATGCCCTGAAAGGGCAGATCAAACAGAAAGGGCTGGATCCGGATCGTGAGCTTTTGCTTGCCCGGAGTGCTAACGGAAAAACCCTGGATGAGGACCGCATTGTTTCAATGATGACCGATGAGGTGGCCCTGGTTTGGCTCCCCTCCGTACTCTACGCAAGCGGACAGCTGCTTGACATGGAGCACCTTACACAAGAAGCGCATAAGCGCGGCATCCCCATCGGATTTGACTGCAGCCATTCCGCCGGAGCCATCCCCCACCACTTCAATCGCTGGGGTGTGGACTTTGCCACCTTCTGCAGCTACAAATACCTCAACGGAGGCCCGGGCTGCACGGCCTTCCTTTATGTCAATGAAAAACACTTCGGCAAGGAACCCCTCATGGCCGGATGGTTTGGCTACATCAAAGAAAAGCAGTTCGACATGTCACTGGATTTCGAACATGCCGAAAGCGCCGGTGGCTGGCAGATCTCCTCACCAGGCATCCTGGGGGCCTCCACCATGGAGGGGTCTGTGCAGCTCATGCAGGAAGCGGGTATTGAACGGGTCCGGAAAAAATCCCTGGAGCTGACCGGCTTTTTCCTGGAACTGTTCCATGGCACCCTCGATACTCCTCCGTACAACTTCTCAATAGCCACCCCTGAAGATCCGCAACGGCGCGGTGGCCATATCGCCCTTACCCATCCTGATGAGGCACTCCGCATCAATGAGGCAATGAAGGCCAGGGGCATCATTCCGGACTTCAGGGCGCCGGATACCATCCGCATCGCCCCCGTGGCGCTGTATAATACCTTTGAAGAAGTCTGGCAGGTTACGGAAGTCCTGAAAGAAATCATAGACAATAAGGAGCACCTCCGCTTTGAGAAGCAAAGAAAAGCGATCTCCTGACCGGATTCTGCATAATTTCCATTACCTTTAATCCTCAGAACCTGAAAAGGTTTTGATTTGGAATGGGCATACATTAAAACAGTGTGCGCATAGCTGAATGCGAGTAGTCAAATTCATTATGTAACGGTACTGTCCTTCTGCAGATACCTTTTACACATGCCTGAATACAGGTAACCAAATTACATCAAAGGCAGCTGGCTATCCCTTGTCGGGAAAAATGTCATACAAATCCTGACACAGATAAACAGACATACCCTCTTTATAAAACTCATTCCCGGAGTAAATCCACAATTTCCCAAAATAAACATTTAACCAATCAACATGAACGAACAGGAACTGCAACTCAGGCAAACACTTGAGAAGCTGAAAAAAAACAGCAAAAAGGTGATCATCGGACTGATCGTGCTGATCGCCGTGGCCACCTCGGTAAAAACCATCGGCCCGGAACAGGAAGGCGTGGTACTGATGTTTGGAAAGTACAACCGTACCCTGCAACCAGGGCTGAACTTTATCGCACCATTCGGGCTGGAAAAACTCTATAAGATCCCCGTTCAACGCCAGCTAAAACAGGAGTTCGGTTTTCGCACCATTGAAGCCGGAGCCCGCACCCGCTATGCCAAGGATGAATACCGTGAAGAGTCAATGATGCTCACGGGTGACCTCAACCTGGCGGATGTGGAATGGGTGGTACAATACCGCATTGTCAATTCCTTTGATTACCTCTTCAGGGTGAGGGATGCGGAAGATGCACTGCACGACATGTCGGAGGCCGCCATGCGTAAAATCGTGGGTGACCGTACCGTCAATGAGGTACTCACGGTGGGGAGGCAGGAAGTCGCTACCAGCGTGGAAGTCCTGCTGCAAAGGATGTGTGATGATTATGAGAACGGCATCCGCATCGACCAGGTGGTGCTGCAGGATGTGAATCCACCCGACCCGGTAAAGGCCTCTTTCAATGCGGTAAACGAAGCCCAGCAGGAAAGAGAAACCCTTATTAACCAGGCAGAGTCGGAATACAACCGCGTAATTCCGCGTGCACGCGGGGAAGCCCAGGAAACCATACAACGTGCCGAGGGTTATGCGTTGAGCAGGGTGAATCGGGCCACGGGAGAAGCAGACCGTTTCAACTCCCTGTATACGGAGTACATCAGGGCACCGGAGGTGACCAAAAAGCGGATCTACCTGGAAACCATGGAACAATTGCTGCCAAAAATCGGGAACAAGGTGATCATTGACGAAAGTGGCACCAACGTACTCCCATTGCTCAATATAGACGGCATCAGGCAGCTGGATAATCAATAGCCGGTTGTGCCCAAATCATTTTGATCCTTAAGAACAATACCATAAACCATCAGTTATGAAAAATAAATATACCGCCATAATCATCGCTGCCATTGTCGTGGTCATTTTGGCAAGCAGCAGCATTTTTATCGTGGACGAAACCCAGCAGGCCATTGTTACCCAGTTCGGGAAGCCGGTTGGAGGTCCGAGAGTGAACCCGGGGATAAATTTCAAGACCCCCATTATTCAGAGAGTTCAGTTTTTTGACAAGCGTTACCTGAAATGGGATGGCGATCCCAACCAGATCCCTACCCAGGACAAACGATTCATGCATGTAGACACCTACGCCCGCTGGCAGATCACAGATCCCCTGCAGTTCTTTATTCGTTTGCGGGATGAACAATCGGGGCAATCACGGCTCGACGACATACTCGACGGGGAAACACGTAATGCCGTAGCCAGCCATTTGCTGCTGGACCTGGTGAGATCGACCAACCGCACCCCGGAGGTTTATGAGGCCTACCTCGAAGAACTGGAAGTCCTGGAAGAGATTACCGTGGGCCGGGAGGAAATAGAAGCCATGGTGCTGGAGCGTGCCAATGAGCGCACCTCAGACCTGGGAATTGTGATCCTTGATTTCCGCTTCAAGCGGATGAACTATGTCACCGAAGTCCGTGAACGCGTATACGACCGTATGATCAGCGAAAGAAACCGGATCGCCGACCAGTTCCGCTCAGAAGGAGAGGGAGAAGCCCTTAAGATAGAGGGAGACAAGGAACGGGACCTGGCAGAGATCCAGTCGGAAGCCGTCAGGGAAGCTGACATGATCCGCGGACGTGCAGATGCCCGTGCCACAGAGATCTACGCCTCAGCATACAACAGAAACCGGGCGGCCCGGGAATTGTATGGCTTTCTGCGCAGCATGGAGGCTCTCGAGAAGTCACTGGACGAAGAAACAAGCCTCATTCTAACCACAGACAATGAATTGCTCCGCTTCCTGAAAGAAGCCAATTAGAGGGAGCAAACCAATCAGAGGCCACAAAAAACCGAAAGAATCCGGAATAAACTGACCCCCGGGTCGGCTTATTCCGGATTCTTTGTTGAAACGGGTACAGTCCTGGCTGAAACAAGTCCGGTCCTGAACTTACTCGGGGATCCGGAAACGGTCACCGGTATGTTTGATGATCACCTCGCGCCACCATTCAGGGTATCCGGGATGCTCCACGATGGGGTATTTGCCATATTCATTGGTCAGAAACTCTCCGTCTTCTTCCTGCTTTACATTGCCGTCAAGGTATTTCACCATGAGGAATTGAAAAAGCTCCTCCCAGCGCTCCACCGTATGATTGCCCATATTCACGGAAAATTCTGTCAGAAAATCTCTTGCCAGTTCCGGATCCTCCTCGTACAGGGAGGTGGCCGCCTCGTCGATCACCGGCACATAAGTCAGAAACTTATCCTCCAGCGAACGCTGTACCTTGCGGACATCCTCAATTTTCATACTGTAGCGCAAGTACACTAGGTGGGCCACCTTGTTGAACACCCAGAAGGCGGCGTCATCCTTATATTCCAGGATGCTGCCATAGCCTTCCCGGTAAGCATCCGGCCCCCGGCGAATGCCGGCATACATGGGCACATACACCGTCATGTTGGTATCGTCCACCCCAAACCAGGTAATCCCGCCGATGTGATCCGGGTAATCGCCCCGAAGCTGCGCGATATAGGAGAAGCCGGTTTGCTGGGTGACCGTGGTTCGTTCGTTGAAATACATCTCCCCATCGTGTTCCCAGCGTAAAGGAACCCAGC
>PWHO01000246.1 GCA_003555385.1 Bacteroidales bacterium | reverse complement strand
GGTTGTATTCCTTGCCGGACTCCCTGTCAACGATCTTGCCGATTGGTGAGATGATGGCCGCAGTTCCGCAGGCACCTGCTTCCTCAAAAGTTTCAAGTTCTTCCACCGGAACTTCTCTTCTTTCCACCTTCATGCCCATGTCTTCCGCAATTTGCATCAGGCTCATGTTGGTAATGGAAGGCAGGATGGACTCTGACTTCGGGGTAATGTAGGTGTTGTTTTTAATTCCAAAGAAGTTGGCCGGTCCGGCTTCGTCGATATACTTCTTTTCTTTGGCTTCCAGGAATAAAACGGCTGCATAGCCCTCTTCTTTGGCCCTTTCAGAAGCGCGCAGGCTTCCGGCATAGTTCCCGCCAACCTTAATGTGTCCGGTACCCTGGGGAGCGGCACGGTCCATGTCGCGTACGATCTGCATGCTTACCGGGTTGAATCCTTCTTTGAAATAGGGACCTACCGGGCCTACAAAAACCATAAACAGGTATTCATCGGCCGGTTTTACGCCGACCTGTACGCCTGTTCCGATAAGCAATGGCCGAATGTAAAGGGCTGCCCCGTGTCCGTGAGGCGGCACGTATGACTCATTAAGTTTGACCGCTTCAGTAACCATTTTATGGAACAGTTCTTCCGGCACTCTAGACATGAGAATGCCATCAGCAGACCGTTGCATTCGTTTTGCATTTTCTTCCCAGCGGAACAACCGGATCTTTCCGTCTTTTCCCCGGTAAGCCTTCATGCCCTCAAATGCCTCCTGCCCGTAGTGGAGACAGGTGGCTGCCATATGGATATTGATTTGGGGGGAAGATGACACTTCAATTTTACCCCATTCACCGTCACGATAATAACATCTTACATTGTAGTCAGTCTGAAAGTATCCGAAAGGAAGCTTTCCCCAATCTATTTGTTGCATGATAAAATGATTTTATGATTATACAATATACCTTGTTGCCCGCTAAATTATAATAATATTTGTAAACCGGGCATATATAAAAAAAATCAGTAGCTGTTTTCGTTGTGCAGGGTGATGGCGTGCATCAGATTGAACATACTGTTTCTCATTGCAGCGGGGGTGCCCTGGTAATCGTTTGCCAGGATCACAAATGCGGCCAAATTTCCATTCTGCATGGTGGTGTAGCCGGCATAGCCGCTGGCGCCGCTGAGATATCCGCTTTTGGCCCGTAACAAGCCTTCAGAGGAGGTTCCCCGAAGCCAGTTTTCCAAAGCACCGCTGTAACCGGCCAGTGGCAATGACTGAATGAGTGCACTGAAGGAGGGATGAACGGATGCTTCCTGTAATACGGTCATCAGGTGATGGGTACTGAGCCTGTTTGACGGTGACAGGCCGCTTCCGTCATACAGCACCCATGTGTCAGTGTTTACCCCCCTTTGGGACCAGAAATCATCAAGCACTTTCAGCCCCGCTCTTGTTGACCCCTGTTCATTATCTTGCAACCCGATGGTTTTTAACAGGTTTTCCGCATAAGTGTTAACGCTCGACAAGTTTGTCCTGAAAATGATTTCGTAAAGGGGAGGGGAGAGCCATGCGGAAATTTTTGCTCTGCTGTCGGAAGTTTCAATGCCCTGAGTGGCCGCCAGCCGGTATGAGGTAACTGTTCCTGTTATTTCCACTCCTTTTGTGGACAAGTGTCGCCGAAAACTTTCTGAAATAAAAACAGGGGGGTCTGCCATGGACCCTCTTACCTCAAAATCTTTCGCTCCCAAAGGCACAGTTCCGGTGAGCCAGCGTTCGCTGACGTATGGAGCACCCAGTATGTAAACCTGGTCACCTGACCCCGCCGGACCGGTTTTGACCTGGTTAAATAATACCATTCCCGGAACTTCAGGCTCAGTATAAGTGACGCTTGCAGCGGCACCCACCCCGTTCCCTGCATTGAAGTGTACGCTGTATTCATTTTCATTGACAGTCAGGCCACTTGCACCCGCTCCGAAATAATTGCCGAGATGTTCCCAAATCCATCGCCTCGGGACCATTTCCTCATCAAAAACCCGTTCGTCGGCAATCACGTGACCCTCAATTGTTCGAATGCCAGCTGATTTTACGGCAGACTCCCATTGCTCAAATACGTGGATAAGTGCCAGTGTGTCGTGCATCATGGCTGATCCGAGGCTTGGGTCACCATCTCCCCTGATATATAAGTTGCCATGCAGTGTCCCGTCTGTACCAATATATCCGTCGTATTCAAGGGTGGTTTCAAACCGGTGATCGTGTCCCAGCATCATCATGGCCGAGGCAGTGGTCAGCATTTTTTGGGTGGAGGCGGGAGTAAGCAACTGGTGGATGTTGTGTGCAATGATGTCCCGGTTATCGGTAATATCCATCACATAAACACTCCAGTTTGCATGCTTCAGTGCTTCCTGGTTGCGGAAATCATCGAACTCTCTGAATAAAGGTGACCCGGCCGGTGAATCAGCGTGTGCAGGGATGACTGTTCCGAGAATCAGGGAAAAGCATCCCCAAATAAGTAGTTGGCGCATGGTGCTTGAAGGTTAATCTGTTTTCAAAAGAAGCGTAATTACCTGCCAAAAACAGATATGTTGAAATAATTTTTTGGGTTTTCCCGCATATCTTTAAGCAGGGCATCCAGATGATGCATTGAGGACTCCATGTTTCTGTAGAGCGTATCATTGGTCAGGAGCATTCCGGCGGATCCCTTCCCCTGGTTGATTTTTGCGAGGATTTCAGAAAACGCCTCAATCGACTCACCGGCCTGTTTCAGGGTTTGTTCAATTTCAGCTGCTTGCATGTCCCGGCTTACGTTCTCAAAATTGTCCAGTATGGCCGATAGCCGTACTGATTCTTTTTCAAATGATTCTCCTGCCTTGGTTGTCAGGGCTTCCATGCTCTCAAGGGTATTGCGCATGAGTTTCATGCTTTCGGCAAGGTTTTCCCTGTTTTGTTTGTCCAGCACCTGGTTCACGGCCAATAAAACGGATTCCAGTTCGGTGATCAGGCTTTCTGTCCTTTCCCTGAGGGGCATTATAAAAGACTTAACTTCCTCGGTCAATGATGGTTCTTTTATCCCCTGCAGCGTATCTCCGTCGTTAAGTAATGTTTGATGGTCGCCCAGCCTGATCCGGATCTCTTTGGAACCGACAATTCCGGGGCTGGCAAGATACGCAACCGAGTTGGAGGGGATATCAATCTTCTGTTCCACTACTGCGGTTACCACCACCCTGCCGGATCCGTCGGGATGGAAGCGGATACGCTCCACCTGTCCGACATTCACCCCGCTGATCGTAACGGCGTTTGTTTCCATCAGTCCGCCCGTTTCACCGTAAATGGCGTGCAAACGGATCTGGCGGGAGAAAATATCCGTTCCCTTCAGGTAGTTAAACCCCCATACAAAAATGAACAGGGTGATAACCAACAATATGCCCAGCTTAACCTCTCGCTTGATCTTCAATGTAAATAAGTTTTATCTGTTTATTGCTCCTGCTCACTGCTGAGCAAACGGATGGCTTCAGATGCACTGATCCTTTCATTATTCCTGAAAGCCACCACAAACGCATCTTTGAACCCGGTATCCTGTAGTTTCTGCTGGATTCTGGCTGCTTCCTCCAGGGTGCTTTCGTTGCCGACAGTATATTTGTAAAGGCCTTCATGATGATACCAGGATACATTATCCAGCCCGTTGAATGACGGATCATCGGGGTCTTTTCTTTCGGAGCTGGCAGCAAACTGTACCCTGAAAGAAATGTCGCTGTTGTTGTTAACCGGGTCCTGCTGGTTACTATCAGTGGAGGAGGAACTTTCAGCAATATCCTGTGTCTGGTAAATATTTTCTGAATTCTGCGTTCTCGCCAGCGGATATTGACCCCGTGCCGCATCTTTTGCATCCTGATTTTCTTTGTACTCACGGAAAGCCCTGAATATGGCTGATGCAATATGCGCCTGACCTGTTTCAGACACAAGGTATGCTTCTTCTGCGGAGTTACTGAGAAATCCGGCTTCTACAAGAATACTGGGCATCGTTAAATTGTAGAGCACCAGGAAGCCCGCCTGCTTTACCCCCCGGTCAATCCTTCTTGCCCTGTCCCTGAACTGGCTTTGAACCAGTGATGCCATTTCCAGGCTTTGTTCAAGGTGTGCATTCTGATAAAGTG
>PWHO01000314.1 GCA_003555385.1 Bacteroidales bacterium | reverse complement strand
TACCGGACAATGAAGAAGATACTGACCGGGCCATTGGCAAAGCCCTTGCTGAGAACGATGTGGTGATACTCACAGGAGGCGTGTCTGCCGGTGACTTTGATTTTGTCCCGAAGATCATGCGAAAAAACGGGGTGGATATCCGATTTCAGAAAGTAGCCGTAAAACCAGGGCGGCCCACCGTGTTTGGAACAACGGAAAACGCAGCGATTTTCGGCCTTCCCGGCAACCCGGTTTCATCCTTTGTGAATTTTGAAGTATTTGTCAAGCCATTATTGTTTAAAATAATGGGGCACCAATACCTGCCACTGGTTCTGAAAATGCCTCTCGACATCCACTACAAGAGAAAGAAAGCCGACAGGGTGGAATTTATTCCGGTGCACATCAGCCAGGAAGGCACAGTGGTGCCGGCGCGTTATCACGGGTCTGCACACATACACGCCATAAGCCTGGCCAACGGGATCATGCACATCCCGAAAGGCACATTTGAACTGAAAAAAGGAGATTATACTGATGTTAGACCAATATAAACGACCTGTCAATTACCTGCGTATCTCGGTGACAGACCGCTGTAACCTGCGATGCAGGTACTGCATGCCCGAAAACGACCCATGCCTGCTAAGCCACGAAGACATTCTCTCTTTTGAGGAGATCCGGGATGTGGTGGCCGTGGCTGTTTCCATGGGTGTTGACAAAGTAAGGCTTACCGGGGGAGAACCATTGGTGCGCAAGGATATTGTTGATCTTGTGAAGATGATCTCCGGGGTTCCGGGTGTCAGGGATCTGTCCATGACGACCAATGCCACCCTGCTTGCCCGCTTTGCAGCTCCGCTGGCCGAAGCAGGGTTACAGCGGGTGAATATCAGCCTGGACACACTGGATCCTGAAAAATTCAGTACATTAACCCGCGGCGGGGATATTCGCAAAGTATTTGCCGGAATTCAGGCTGCGAAGGAGGCAGGATTCTCACCCATCAAGGTCAACTGTGTGCTGGGCGAAAAAGATGACAGCCGGGACGCACAGGATTTAAAAAACTACTGCCGTGAAAACGGGTTGCAGGCCAGGTTCATCAAACAAATGGACCTGCAAACCGGACATTTCGGCATCGTGGAAGGTGGCAGCGGTGGTGACTGCAAGCACTGCAACCGCCTGAGACTGACCAGCGACGGCAAAGTAAAACCCTGCCTCTTCAGTGACCTTGCGTACGATATTCGTGTGGTTGGCATCCGGGAAGCACTGGAAATGGCACTGGGGAATAAACCGGAAAAAGGCACCGTAAGCTTCAGCAATTGTTTCCACAACATTGGCGGCTGACAGCAACCAAGGCTGAATTGCCGGGCACGGTTACAGTTGGAATAACATATGGGCAACGCGCAAAACACAAAACTTAAAAAATCTCTCGGACTGTTTGACCTGTTTGCAATCAGCACGGGCGCAATGTTCAGTTCAGGATTTTTCCTGCTTCCCGGGCTGGCATATGCCCAGGCAGGTCCTGCCGTTGTACTGGCTTATTTGCTGAGCGGACTGCTCATGGTGCCGGCCATGTTCAGCATTGCCGAACTGGCTACTGCACTGCCAAAGGCTGGTGGATCTTACTACTTCATTGACCGCAGCCTGGGGCCGATGGCCGGTAACCTTGGAGGATTCGGCGTATATACTTCGCTGGTACTGAAAACCGCTTTCACCCTCGTGGGCCTGGGAGCCTACACCAGCATTTTCCTGGATCTGCCCATCAAAGTGGTGGCCCTGAGTCTTACCATCGTATTTATGCTCCTTAATCTCTTCGGGGCAAAACAAAGCTCCGGCCTGCAGAAAATTTTGGTTGTTACACTCATTGTTATCCTCACATTCTTTGTGGTTCAGGGATTCATTTTCATATTCGGAGACATGGGTACCACCCAGCTGAAAGACACATACACTCCCGTGTTGCCGTTCGGGCCAATGGGCCTGCTGACCACCATCGGGTTTGTCTTTATTTCCTACGCCGGGCTGACCAAGATCGAAAGCGTGGCCGAGGAGGTGAAAAACCCGGAAAGAAACATTCCACTGGGCATGATCCTCTCCCTGCTGGTAACCATGGCCATTTATACCCTCGGCGTATTTGTTGTGGTTGCTGTGCTTGACCACACTGCATTAATAGAAGACATGACCCCCATTGCCACAGCCGGTGAAGCATTCATGAGCTGGTTGCCCGGTGAGTCCGGCTTGCTCATCCTGGTAATAGCAGCATTTGCCGCTTTCGCCTCCACAGGAAATGCCGGCATCATGTCGGCTTCGCGCTATCCCCTTGCCATGGCAAGAGACAGGCTGCTTCCCACGGCATTTGCCAAAATCAACCGTTTTTACACCCCGGGGGTATCCATCATTATCACCTCCGCCATTGTAGCACTTTTTATCCTCGTACTGGCCGCCGATGAAATCGCCAAAATGGCGAGCACCGTCCACCTGGTCATCATGCTGATGCTCAACGTGTCGGTCATTGTTATGCGAAACAGCAAAATCCCTTCATACGACCCGGGATTCAGGTCTCCCCTGTTTCCTTATATCCAGTATTTCGGGATTGCCGTTTACGGTGTACTGATCATTTATATGGGCGCCTTTCCGCTGGCATTGAGCTTCCTGGTTTTTCTTTTTGCACATTTATGGTACAAATGGTACGGCAGCAAAAACACCCGAAGGGAAGGGGCTATTTTTCACTGGTTCGCCAGGATGGGAAAATACCAGGATCCCGGACTTGAATGGGAGTTCATTGAACTGCTGAAAGAAAAAGGCCTGCGGGAAGATGACCCCTTTGATCACCTGATCATAGAAACCGATATTCTGATCAAAAATCGTTTTCTGGACAATTTTGACAAACTCCTGACCCAGGTGTCAAAAAGCTTCTCCAAGGAACTGGAAAAGGAGCCGGGAGAGATTGAAGCCGCATTCCGGCAGAAATCCCCCATTGATCCAAGCCTGCTTCATCCGCAGGTATCGTTGCTGCATGCTCAACTTGAGCAGATTCAGACACCGAAACTGAAAATCGTCCTGTCCAAAAAGGGGATCAAAAGGGATGTGGAGAAAGGAGACATTCATTCAACCGACACAATTCATGTATTCTTTTTCCTGGTCAGCCCGGCCGGCGACCAGCGCCAGCATCTGCGATTGCTGGTGCGCATTTCTGATATCCTGGAAAGGGACAACTTTGTGGAGAAAATGCTGGAATGCAAAGACGAGCAGCGTGTTAAAGAATATTTACTGCACCATGAACGTTACATATCCCTGAAACTGGACAGCAATTCGACGGCCGGTGAATTAGTCGGTAAACCCCCGGGCGAAATAGACCTGCCAAAAGACACCATGCCGGTGCTGATCAGACGGAACAACAAAGTATTTACACCCGACAGGCATACCACATTGAAGGAAGGAGACTCACTGACCATCATCGGCGATCCCAAAAGCATTAATCAATTGTACGAAAAATATAAATAGCCATGTCATCATTTTCTCACATCAACAAAGACGGGAAAGCCAACATGGTGGATGTCGGAAGCAAGGCTGTGCAGCAAAGGACAGCCATTGCATCCGGATTCATCAGCCTGGAAACCGGCACCCTCTCCCTTATCAGAGAGAACGAAATCAAAAAAGGGGATGTGCTTACGGTGGCTGAGGTTGCCGGCATCCAGGCAGCCAAACAAACATCCGCCCTGATACCCCTCTGCCACCCGCTTCAAATCACCAAAGCAGATGTAACCACGGAAATTGTTGACGAGGCGAATAACCGGGGCGTCATTGTAACAGCCAGTGTAAAATGCAACGGCCAGACCGGCGTGGAGATGGAAGCATTGACGGCAGTCAGCACTGCTCTGCTAACCATCTACGATATGTGCAAAGCAGTGGACAAACAAATGGTGATCACAAATATACGTTTACTGGAAAAGGAAAAAATATGAATTCATGGAACTGAAAATACTATCTGTCAATACTTCAAAAGAAAAGGGAACCATCAAGGAACCTGTAGAGGAAATTACACTGAACCATCATGGCATAATGGAGGATGCGCACTCAGGCCCCTGGCACCGGCAGGTAAGTCTGCTTGGCAAAGAAAGTGTCGAGCGTTTCTCCAGGCAGGCTGGCAGGCCGATTGCTCCGGG